>JAMFST010000281.1 GCA_026225435.1 Labilithrix luteola | reverse complement strand
CAGCGCAAGGCGACCGGCCAGGGGGCGCACCTCGAGATCGCGCTCGCCGACGTCTGTCTGTACATGCAGATGGCGCAGCTGGCGATGCACGTCGCCGATCCCACCGTGGTGCGCCGAAACGGCAACCACTCGATGATCTCCTGCACGCCGATGATCGCGACCGCGGACGGGCGGCTGATGCTCACCATCCTCCACGACCGTCACTGGAACCTGCTCTGCGATCTCACCAGCGCCGACGCGAAGGTGCGCAAGGATCCGCGCTTCGCCGACGGGCCGGCGCGGTGCGCTCATCAGGCGGAGCTGGAGACGGAGCTGACGCCGTTCTTCCGGACGAAGCCGCGCGCGGCGTGGGTGACGGTGCTCGCCGCCGCGGGTCTCCCTTGCGCGCCGGAGCGCACCTACGACGAGGTCACCACCGACGAGCAGCTGTACGAGACCGGCATCCTCCAGCGCCACGGAGCGTCGCTGCAGCTCGGCCTCCCCTTCCTCGTCGATGGCGCGCGCGCGGGGACGCCGAAGGGAGCGCCGCCCGCGCCCGTGCGTCCGTAACGGATCACGCCCGCCGCGCCGGGATGGTGATGGCCACGGTCGCCCCCTCGCCCGGCTGGGTCCGGATCTCGATGAAGCCGCCGTGCGCCTCGACGATGCGCTTGGCCAGGGTGAGCCCCAGGCCGACACCGCCGGTCTCGCGCGTGCGGCTGCGGTCCTGGCGGAAGAAGGGCTCGAAGGCGCGGGCGGCGTCCTCGGCGGTCATCCCCGGGCCGCGATCGGTCACGCTGATCTCGAGGAAGGCGCCCGCCTCGGTGACGCGGGAGCGCAGCTCGATCGGCTCGGTGGTCGGCGAGTACTTGTCGGCATTGTCGAGCAGGTTGGAGATGGCGTGCTTGAGCATGACGCGGTCGACGGGTACGACCGGGTCGTCGCCGGCGAACGAACCCTCGAGGCGACGCGTGGGGTGCTGCTCGCCGAAGCGCGCGAGGAGCGATTCGAGTAGCTGCCCCACCGGCACCGGCGTGAGTCGCATCGGCGGGAACGGATCGTTGGACCGCTCGTTGGCGAGATCGAGCCGCGCGGTGGTGATGATGTCGTCGAGGATCTGCTCGACCTCCACCAGGTCCTCGCCGATGTCCTGCAGGTAGCCCTTGACCGCCTCGGCGTCCTCCTCGCCGGCCAGCTCCACGACCACGCGGATACGCGCGAGCGGCGTGCGCAGCTCGTGCGAGACGTTGGCCAGCAGCTCCTTCTCCGCGCGCCGCAGCGATTCCACGCGGTCGGCCATCTGGTCGAAGCTGTGGGCCACCCGGCCGATCTCGTCGCTGCGAGTCAGGTTGGTGCGGGCGCGCAGATCGCCGAGACCGAAGTCCTGGGTGACGCGCGAGAGCTTCTCCAGGGGATGGGCGATCGAGCGCGCGAGCAGCACCGACCCCAGCGCGAGGATGATGAGGGGCAGCACCAGCACGAGGGCGATGTTGGGCGGAGGTTCCGACCATCTGCTGAAGTTGACCAGCGCGAAGGCCGTGAGGTG
>JAMFST010000280.1 GCA_026225435.1 Labilithrix luteola | reverse complement strand
GCTCCGGCGCGCCGGCGACGAACCTCTCCGCCGGGAACCTCACGGCCAACGGGGTGGAGCTGCAACGCGCCTGCACCCCGTCGGGCGAGGAGCTCTGCTTCAACGCCGTCGACGACAACTGCAACGGGGTGGTCGACGAGGGCTGCGGCCTCTGCACCGGCGTCCTGCAGTTCACCCTCGCCTGGGGCGGCAACCCGGCGGACGTAGACCTGCACGTCTTCGACCCGGCCGGCGGGCATGTGAGCCCTGGGCAGCGGACCACCTCGAGCGGCCTGAAGCTCGATCGCGCCTGCCCCGACGCCCGCGGCTGCGGCGGGCAGAACATCGAGAACGTCTGCTTCGAGGGGGACGATCCGCCCCGCGGCCACTACACCGTGGAGGCGCGCCTGGCCGCGGTCGAGCACGGCGGGCGGACCGCCCAGCTCCCGGTCCCGGTCACCCTGGGCGCCCGGGTGGGCGGCCGGACCTTCTCCGGACATCTCGAGCTGACCGGGAAAGACGACAAGAAGAGCTTCACCTTCGACCTCTGAGCCGGCTTTCCGCTGGCTTTAGCGAACGGCTGGGCTGACGCGGCAAGTCGTACACTCGTTGACTGTTTTCCCGCTCGCCCCTAAAAGCGTGCGGAAATATGAGCCCCTTCGCGATGCTCGCGCTGCTGGTCGTGGCCTTCGGGATCTTCGGCTGGTCGGCGCTCGGGCGCTTCCGTCTCCT
Organism: Labilithrix luteola; assembly: GCA_026225435.1. Taxonomy (GTDB): domain Bacteria; phylum Myxococcota_A; class Polyangia; order Polyangiales; family Polyangiaceae; genus JAMFST01. The sequence goes on along the minus strand of JAMFST010000280.1, from coordinate 4,544 downwards.
CCTGGTCGGTCGCCCGGCCAACCGCTTCGACCGTATCGGTGACCGCCTGGCGGCCGTCTGGCGGTACGCGTTCCAGCAGGAGAAGATGGACTACTACCAGCCGGCTGGCTGGGCCCATAAGCTCATCTTCTTCGGGTTCATCACGCTGCTCTTCCGCACTCTCGTGCTGTGGGGGCGTGGGTTCTACCCGTCGTGGAACCTCTTCATCCTCGCGCCGTACTCCACCGTCGGCAGCGCCTACGAGTTCATCAAGGACGTCGTCGCCTGCCTGGTGCTCCTCGGCGTCTCGGTCTTCTTCTACTTCCGCCTGATCCGGCCGCAGAAGCGCATGACCCTCCACTGGGAGGGCGTCCTCATCCTCTGCATCATCGCCACGATGATGATCGCCGACATGACGTACGACGGCGCGACCACGCTGCTCGCGGCGCACAACGTCGAGTGGTGCTCGGGCAAGACGCCGCTGCCGCAGTGCGAAGCGATCTCGCACGTGGTGGCGCCGCTGCTGCCGGTGGGCGCGGCCATGGGCTCGGCGCCGGTGGTGGCGCACGGCGGGCACTGGGAGTTCTGGCCGTCTCCGGCTGGCTCGTTCTTCGCCATGCTGCTGTCGCCGCTCGGCGCGCTGCCGCTGCTGATCTTCGCGCACGCGGGCTTCTGGATTCACTCCACGCTGGTTCTCGTCTTCCTGAACCTGCTGCCGCACTCGAAGCACTTCCACGTCATCACGGCGATCCCGAACGTCTTCTTCCGTGACCTCACGCCGGCCGGGCGGCTGAAGCCGATGGCGGCGAACGCCGAGGCGATCATGGAGACGGTCATGGCGGCCTCGGAGCTGCCCGACCCGGTCGGCGCGCCCATCGGTGCCGCGCGCATCCAGCACTTCACCTGGAAGGCGATCCTCGATTTTTACACCTGCACCGAGTGCGGGCGCTGCTCGGACAACTGTCCGGCGCACAAGACGGGCAAGATGCTCAGCCCGAAGCAGTTCACCCTCGACCTGCGTAACCACCTCTACAAGGAGGAGAAGCCGCTCGTCGCCGACGAGGCGCGGAAGAAGAAGGCGTCCGCTGCGCACGCGTCGCCCGCCAGCGCCGAAGGCAAGACCGAGGCGCAGGCGACCGAAGGGGCCGCGGCGACGGAGCTTCCCGAGCAGGCCGCTGCGAACGGCGAAGCTGCTGCCACGCCGGCCGAAGTGGCGCCGCTCGCCATCGACCTCGTCGAGGGGATCATCCACCCGGACGTCCTCTGGGCCTGCACCACCTGCCGCGCCTGCGAGGAGCAGTGCCCGGTCATGATCTCGTACGTCGACAAGATCGTCGACATGCGCCGCAACCTGGTGCTCGTGAAGGGGGAAGTCCCCGGTGAGCTGGCCAGCACGTTCGGCAAGATCGAGACGAACGGCAACCCCTGGGGTCTGTCGCGCAGCGATCGCGGCGAGTGGTCCGACGGTCTCGGCATCAAGATGATGGCCGAGCACCCGACGGCTCCGGTGCTCTTCTGGGTGGGCTGCTCGGCGAGCTACGATCCGCGCGCGAAGAAGATCGCCCGCGCGACGGCGACCCTCCTGCAGAAAGCCGGCGTCGACTTCGCCATCCTCGGCCAGGAGGAGAACTGCACCGGTGACCCGGCGCGACGCGGCGGCAACGAGCTGCTCTTCGCCACCCTCGCCGAAGGCAACACCGCCACGTTCAACGGCTACCAGGAGCAAGGAGGCATCAAGCAGGTCGTCACCACCTGCCCGCACTGCTTCAACTCGCTCAAGAACGAGTACCCCGACTTCGGCGCGAAGCTCGAGGTCATCCACCACACCGACTTCCTCCTCGGGCTGCTCGCGGAGAAGCGCCTCGTCCCGTCCACCGGCGTCGACGCGGAGGTCGTGTACCACGATAGCTGCTACCTCGGCCGTTACAACGGAATGTACGAGTCGCCGCGCGAGATCCTGCGCCGCATCCCCGGCGTGAAGCTGGTGGAGGCGGAGTACTGGAACAAGTCGCGCGGCCTCTGCTGCGGCGCCGGCGGCGCGCAGATGTGGATGGAAGAGCAGAACAGCAACCGCGTGAACGTGAAGCGCACGCTGCAGCTGATCGACGCGTTCGACCGCGGCTCGCACACGCACGCGAACAAGACGGTCGCCAGCGCCTGCCCGTTCTGCATGACCATGCTGACCGACGGCCTCAAGAGCCAGGAGCTGGAGGAGAAGATCGCGCAGATGGACGTGGCGGAGATCCTCGAGAAGAGCTGCCGCGTGGCCGAGAGCGTGCCGGAGCCGGTGGCGGCCGAATAGCGGTATGCTGGTCGGGTGGCGGTCCCTCCGAAAGCCGTGTGCCCGACCTGCAGCAAGAACTTCGACCCGGTGAAGGCGCGGGCGGCGTCGAGCACGTCGCTCGGCCCCTTCTGCAGCCCGCGCTGCCGCCAGGTCGATCTCGGCAAGTGGTTGAACGAGGAGTACCGCGTTCCCGTGGAGGACGACTCGACCGAGGAGGGGCGGTCGAGCGAGGGGGGCGAGCCTTCGTGAGACGGGCCGCCTCGATGCGCGTGCTGATCGTCTGTGCCGGCGTGGCGACGAGCGGCGCGGCGCAGGCGCAGCAGTACGCGCCCTATCCGCCGCCGCAACCCGCTCCCTACCAGCAGCCGTACGGAGCGCCGCAGTACAACGCGCCGTCGGCCTACGGGCCGCAGAACGGCACCGCGACCCAGCTGCAGAACGCCGAGCGCAGCGACTCGGGGCGCGGCCTCGAGATCGCCTACGCGCAGGCCTCGGTGGGCGGCGGCTTCGTCGGGCTCGATACGCTGTCGAACAGCCACCTCGGGCTGAACAAGACGAGCGAAGGCGGGCCGGTCTTCGGGCTCGGGGCGGGGCTGCGCCTGCTCTTCTTCACCATCGGCGCGCGCGCCCGGGTCACCACGCTCTCCGACTTCGACTTCTGGCAGCTCGATCTCGAGGCCGGCTACCACGTGCCCATCGGCCGCTGGGATCCGTACGTCGCCGTCCACGGCGGCTACGCCTTCGAGACCAGCGCGGGCGCGGCGCAGGTTCCTGCGCCCAGCGGCGCCGGCGGCACCTTCAGCAGCACGGCGGCGAACCAGGTGGCGGTCCACGGCGGCGAGGCCGGTGTGTCGGGTGGCCTCGATTACTACGTGACGCCGCTCGTCTCCGTCGGCGCCGACGCCACCGCGGAGCTCCTCTTCCTCGCGCGCCCGAAGCAGACCGCCGATGCGGCCGTCACCGAGGGCTCGGCCGGCGGCTCACCGCTATACAGCACCTCCGGGTCGAGCGTCGGGCTCGGGCTGTCTGCTTCGCTCCACGCCGGCCTGCACTTCGGATCGTGAGCGCGCCGTGACCGCCGCGCGCTGGATCGCCGGATCGCTGCTGCCGGCGGCCCTCGCGCTGCTCCTTCTGTACAAGAGCGACAAGCGGCGCGAGCCCCCCTGGCTGGTCGGGCTGACCTACGGGCTCGGCATCCTCTTCGCCGTCTTCACCTTCCTCCTCGAGCGGCGGGTCGACACCTGGACGGAGCTCGACATCCACGCCTCGGAGCACGGCGCGCCCGGCTCCATCCTCCTGGTGTTCGCGCTCGTCGCGCCGCTGCGCGAGGCGGCGAAGGTCGCGGCGATGTGGCCGGCCTTCCGCTCGAAGTACTTCGACGAGCCCTACGACGGCGTCGTCTACGCGGGCGCGGCGGGGCTCGGCTTCGCGACGACCGAGAACGCCTGGCTGCTCGCACATCACACCGGCGGCTTCGTCTGGGTTCAGGTGCTGCTCGCGTTGCCGGCGCACCTCTTCTTCGCCGCGCTTTGGGGGTACGCCCTCGGTCGCGCGCGGCAGGCGAAGATCCCCGGAGCGATCTTCCCCGCCGCCTGGCTGGTGTCGGTCGCGGCCCACGGGCTCTACCTCCACCTGCTCTACGGGCGGGGGAGCGGCGCGCTCGTGGCCTTGGTGCCGCTGCTCCTGGCGATGACCCTGGTGGCGCTCATGGCGGCGCGCGATCTGCGGCGGCGCGGCGATCGCGTCTCGCGCATCCCCGGGTTCGGCGCGATCGGCAGCCGCCTGTCGCGCACCTCGCTCATCGGCCCGCTCCATCCGCCGACCCTCCGCTCGATGGAGCGCGCGCTGCGTCGCTCGGACGGGCGGATCGCCTTTCGCTGGGTCGCCATCGGCGCGCTCGTCACCGTCGGCGCCATGGTCGCGGGCTTCGGCGCGGTTCTCGCTTTCGGTCTCCGCATGGGGATCGACTTTTCCACCGTGGACGAGCACGACATCGGCACCACCGGTCCGGCGGCGCTCCTCGCGGCGGGGCTTCTCCTAGCGTTTCCCGTGAGCGGGTTCCTGGTGGCGCGCGCCTCGGGGCTGCGCAGCTTGCTCGAGCCGGCGCTCGGCTGCGCGGTCGCCATCGCCATCTCGCTGCTGGCGCTGGGGCTCGCGGCCCCGCTGGCCTTCGTCTTCGCGCTCGCTTTCTCCCCGGTCGCCTGGGGTCTGGCCTGCGCCGGCGCCTGGATCGGGCGCAGCGAGCGCTCGTCGGCCTACGACGAGGATGACGACGAGGCCG
>JAMFST010000279.1 GCA_026225435.1 Labilithrix luteola | reverse complement strand
GACTTGGTGTCGGGGATGCACACGAGCCCCTCCACACAGTCCGCCGCGAGCTCGCAAGCGCCACCGGCCCCGACAAGACTGGCGGTGCTGCTGCAGGCGCTGTCGGCCGCGAGCGCCGCGAAGCAAGCGCCGAACTCCGCCGACACCCAGACGACACGGCCGGCGCGGCTTGGACGCCCGGCAGCACTACGCGAACGAGGCAAACGCATGTGCCATGAAGGTAGCGGTCTCACCCGGCGCAGGGAAGCGTTTGCGATGCGGATGCAACCCCTGTACGATCTTCGAGCGATGGCCGAATCAAAGGAAAGCTCCGTCCTTTTCTCGTTGAAAGAGTTGATGAACCTCGAGGAGGACCGCGTCAAGCAAGAGGCCGACGCGAAGACCCGCGCGGCCCAGGCGGAGGTGCAGGCGCGCCTGGACGCGGAGCGGCGCGTTCGCGAGGAAGAAGAGGCTCGCATGCGAGCCGCCGACGACGCGCGCCGCGCCGAGGAGCTCCGTCAGCGCGAGGAGGCCGCTCGTCACGAGGCGATCCGCGTCGCCGAGGTCGAGCGCGCCCGTCTCGACGCGGAGAACCGCGCCCGCCTGGAGGCCATGCGCCACCAGCAGGAGCACGAGCAGCGGGTCGCCGCGATCAGCCAGCAGTCCGGCAAGAAGCAGGCGACGCTCATCGCCGCCGGCATCGGCGCGGTGCTCTTCCTGGCGCTCGTCGGTGGTGGCCTCTTCATCAAGAAGCAGAACGACGCCAACGAGGCGCAGGCGGCTGCCGCCGAGGCGCAGCGGCAAGATCTGCAGAACCAGATCGACGCGGCGAAGGCCGAGGCCGACAAGCAGGCGGCGGCGGTCAAGTCGGCGACGGCCGCCCTGTCGTCCGCCAAGGACGACGCGGCGCGCGCCCAGGCGCAGCACGATCTCGACATCGCCATGCAGAAGCAGAACGCGGCCAACGCGGCGATCAACCGCGTGCGCGCCGGTGGCGGCGGCAAGGCGAGCACCGGCAGCAGCCCAGCCGCTCCGTGCACCTGCAGCAAGATGGACCCGCTCTGCGGGTGCATTCAGTAGGCGACAGCTGAACTGACGGCGGAAGTAGCAGCGGACGGCGGGAGCGAGTAAGAGCGCGCCCGTGCGTCCCTCTGCGTCTCCGCTGATATTTGCGCTGGATTTTCCGTCGTCTCGTGAAGCCGAGGCGGCGGCGGAGAAGGTGGCCGGTCGGGTCGGTGCCACCGACGCCATCGGCATGGTGAAGGTCGGCCTCGAGCTGTTCGTCGAGGAGGGGCCGAAGGCGACCGAGCTGGCGCGGCGCCTCGGGCTGCCGCTGTTCCTCGACCTGAAGCTGCACGACATCCCCGAGACGGTGGAGCGCGCCGTGGCGCGAGCCTCGAACCTCGGCGCGAGCCTGCTCACTGTGCACGCCTCGGGTGGCCCGGCGATGCTGGCGCGCGCGGTCGAGCGAGCGGCGAAGGAAGGCGGCCACACCACCATCGCCGCGGTCACCGTCCTCACCTCTCTCGACGACGCGGATCTCGCGGCCATCGGCTACGCCGAGGCGAGCCTCCCGCAGGCAGTGCACCTGGCCGAGATGGCCTTCCGCGCGGGCGTTCGCGCCTTCGTCTGCTCCCCCAAGGAGGTCGCCGCCCTGCGCGCCAGGCTGGGGAGCGAGGCCGTCCTCGTCGTCCCCGGCGTTCGCCCCGCCGGCTCTGCTACCGGTGATCAGAAGCGCGTCGCCACGCCGGCCGCCACCATCCGTGACGGCGCCGACTGGCTCGTCGTCGGTCGCCCCATTCGCGACGCCGCCGACCCCCGCGCCGCCGCGCTCGCGCTCACCGCTGACGCCCGGAGCCACGTCTGATGGCGCGCCTCATCTGCGGTCTGCAGCCGGTTCGCGAGGCGATCCGCGCGCACGGGAACAAGATCACCAAGGTCGAGGTCGAAGGCGTCCAGGGGAAGCAGCCGCAGCTCGACGCGCTCGCTCGCTTCGCCACCGATCAAGGGATCGAGGTGCACCGCGTCGACCGCGCGCACCTGGAAAAATGGACAAAAGGGGCCCGGCACCAGGGCGCCGCTTGCCTCGCGCCCGATCTCGAGCTGCTCACCCTGCGCGATCTGCCGCTGGAGAACGCGCTGCTCCTCGCGCTCGACGAGCTCGAGGATCCGCAGAACTTCGGCGCCATCCTCCGCTCCTCGGTCGCCCTCGGGGCCACTGCGGTGATCTGGCCGGAGCACCGCTCGGCGCCGCTCTCGCCGGCGACGTTCCGCGCCTCGGCCGGCGCCGTGGAGCACGCCACGCTGGTGAAGGTCGGCTCGCTCACCCAGGCGCTCGCCGAGCTGACCGCGCGCGAGGTGCAGGTCGTCGGGCTCGACGCCAACGGCGACGCGCGTCTCGACGAGATCGACCTGACCGTTCCGACGGTGCTGGTGGTCGGCGCCGAGGGCAAGGGGCTGCGCAAGCCGGTGAAGAGCGCCTGCGATCGGCTGGCGAAGCTGCCGATGACGCGCGCCATCGGGTCGCTCAACGCCTCGGTCGCCGCGGCCCTCGCCCTCTACGAAGCGCGCCGCCAGCGTCATTTCGAGTAGCGCTGAGCCCCTCCGCCGGTCGCGGCCATAACGCAAGCGGACTCTGCGAAACGTCCCGGCCCAGGCGCAAACAGGGTTGCGCGGCGGCGCTCCGGGACTAGGGTTCGCCCGCCGTTCCGGCATTCACCCTGCAACCAACCAGAGGTCGACCCATGATTTCCTTCTCCACCACGAGCCGCTTCAGCGCTCTCTCGATGATCCTGGCTTGTGCAGCTGCCGCTTGCGGTGGCTCGGATGACAAGCCGGCCCAGTCGGCCAGCGACGTGACCACCACCTCCACCACCGCCCCGTCGGCAGATCCGACCCCGGCCCCGGCGCCGGCCCCCGTTGCCGACCCGGCTCCGGCCGCTGCTCCGGCCCCGGCCCCCGTCGCCGCGACGTACACCGACGCGCAGATCGCCGGCATCCTCATCGCCCTCAACAAGGGTGAGATCGATCAGGCGAAGACGGCCGAGAAGAACGCCAAGAACCCCAAGGTCAAGGCGTTCGCCCACAAGATGGTCGCGGACCACTCGGACGCGGACCACAAGGAGTCGGCGCTCCTCAAGAAGAAGAAGATCACCCCGGCCGACAGCGACAAGGCCACCGGCCTGACCAGCGACGGCTCGTCGATGAACGACTCGCTCAAGGCGCAGAAGGGTGCCGACTTCGACAAGTCGTACATCGACATGCAGGTCAAGATGCACCAGGGCGCGCTCGACCTGATCGACAACACCCTCCTCGCCCAGGTCCAGGACACGGACCAGAAGGCGCTCCTGACCGCGATCCGCGGCAAGGTCGCGGACCACCTCAAGGCGGCCACGGACATCCAGGGCTCGCTGTGAAAGTCGCTCGGTAGCGGGTCTCGCTACCGGTCACGCAGCAAGGGCAGGCGCAGCGTTTCTCAGGCTGCGCCTGTTTGCGTTTGTGCCCTTCGTGTCTGGACCAGGCGGCGCTGCCCTTCGGCGGTGAAGGCCTCGTGGATCACGCGGGCGTCGGCCTCGGCGTCACGACGGGTCGAGACGACGCGGCACGCCGCGAGCAGCTCGCCGTCGAGGCGCAGCGCCGCGAAGAGCTCCTCCGAGCGCGCGGCGAAGGCGATCGACTCGGCCTCCGAGAGCGGTCCACCGGTCGGTGGCGGACGCCCCTCCTCGCGCGCGAGGGCGCGGCGCTCGGCCATCTTGAGCTTCATCTTCAAGGCGGCCATCAGGAACACCGGCGAGCCGTTCATGTCGGCGGCGACGTGGGCGAGATCGTCCTGCCAGGTGGCGTCGTAGCGGGCGTGCAGCTCGGCGAAGCCCGGGCCGTCCCAGGCGGCGTCGAGCCGGGCGAAGAAGCCGACCTGCGCGGCGTGCGTCTCCGGGTCGACGAACTTCTCCAGATGGCAGAGATCGTGGAGCGCGAAGGCGAGCCGGGTCTGGTGCACGCCCGCGTCGGCGTCCTCGGCGAGGAGCGACACGCAGCGGGTGCCGCGCGCTTGCCAGGCGAGGAGCGCGCGCACCGACGGGACGCTGTCGAGCAGCATCACGTCGCGCTGACCGTCACTCCAGGCGGTCAGCGCGCGCGCCGGCGGATCGGCCAGCTGGTACAGCCGCACGGTCGCAACGGTGCGCACCGCCGCATCCTCCGAGCGGGTCGGCAGCGGCGGACGGCGCTCCCCCTGCGCCCAGCGCGCACCGGCGAGCTCGCGAATGCGCTCCACGACGAACGCGGAGGCGACGGCAGCGTCGTCGGCGAAGCTCACCGCGCCGGTATAGCCAGCCTCGATCGCGGCTTACAGCTGGAAGAAGGAGGGCGTGATCGACGGCACCGGCGCGTCCGCCTGGCGCAGCGGCTTGAGCATCTCGGCCAGCTGCGCGCCGAGCGTGTCGAGCACCGGACGCGGGAGGAGCGACTCCGCCTGGAACAGACCGAAGCCGACGTAGTCCTGCAGAAGCTGCATGAGCCACGCGTCGGGATCGTCGCCGGCGAGAGCGCCGAGGTTCTTGGACACGCGCGCCGGACGGAGGGTGCCGTCGGGCTGCGGGCCGGCGCCCATGAAGAGCGCGTCGTACACGCCGCCGCCGGTGGCGAAGCGACCGAGCCCGTCGCGCAGCT
>JAMFST010000278.1 GCA_026225435.1 Labilithrix luteola | reverse complement strand
GTCGCCGCCGCCTGCAACTTCACCGCGAGCGCGCTCGCCCTGCGCGAGCACTTCCGGGCCGCATGAACGACGCGCTCCGACCCGCCTCGTTCACCCGCGCGCTGGCCATCTCCGCGGCCAGCGGCTTCATCGCGCTGTCCTACGAGATCCTCTGGTACCGGGCGATCTCCTTCGTCTCGTGGAGCATCGCCAGCTCCTTCGGCGTGCTGCTGGGCGCGTACCTCACCGGAATCGCCGGCGGCGCGAGCTTCGCCGGTCGCCTGTGCCGGACGCGCGCCTCGTCGACGGCGACGGGGCACGCGCGCGAGCTGCGGCTCCTGGCCTTCTTCACCCTGGTGGCCAACCTGGTGAGCTTCGCGGTCGTCCCGTCGCTGGCGCGGCTGTCGCAGCACTACGCGTGGCCGGCGGTGCTCCCGGTGGTCGGGCTGGCGGCGGCGCTCCTCGGCGCGGTCTTCCCGCTGGTCAGCCACTTCGGCATCGCCGCCGACGAGCGCGCCGGCGTGCAGCTGTCGTACGTGTATGTTGCAAACATCATCGGATCGGCGGCGGGGAGCTTGCTCACCGGGTTCGTCCTGCTCGATCGCTTCTCCTACGCGGCCAACGCGCTCGGACTGGCGCTGGCGGGCGTGGCGCTGGCCGCGGCCATCGGCTTCCTCGGCAGCTCGGGGCGCTCGCGCGCGGCGGTGCTCGGCGTCTGTGCGCTGGCGGCAGCGGGGCTCGTGCTCGTGCGCGCGTCCGCCTTCGACCACCTGTACGAGCGGCTGCTGTACCGCGGGAACTTCGCCGGGCAGACCTTCGCCACCGTGGTCGAGAACCGCAGCGGCGTCATCACCGTCACCGACGACGACACGGTCTACGGCGGCGGCGCCTACGACGGGCGCTTCAACATCTCGCTGGAGAGCGACGAGAACCTGATCCTACGCGCCTACGGGGTCGGCGCGCTCCACGCGGCGCCGCGCCACGTGCTCATGATCGGGCTGTCGTCCGGCTCCTGGGCGCAGGTGATCGCCAACCTGCCGGGGGTCGAGTCGCTCGACATCGTCGAGATCAACCCCGGCTACGAGCAGATCATCGCCCAGCACCCCACGGTGGCGAGCGTCCTGACGAACCCCAAGGTGCACATCTACACCGACGACGGGCGCCGCTGGCTGCTGCGCCATCCGGAGTCGCGCTTCGACTTCATCGTGCAGAACACCACCTGGAACTGGCGCGCGCACATCACCGATCTGGAGAGCGTGGACTACCTCACCATCGTCCAGCGGCACCTGGAGGCGGGCGCGCTCTTCTACTTCAACACCACCGAGTCGGACGACGTGCAGCGGACGGCGGCGATGACCTTCCCCCACGCGCTCCGGGTGTACAATTTCATGGCGGTGAGCCAGTCACCGGTCGTGTGGGACGACGCGCGCTGGCAGGCGACCTTGCGCGGCACGATGATCGACGGCAAGCCGGCCTTCGACCTCGGGACGGAGAAGGGGAAGGCGGCCTACGAGGAGTCGCTCGCGCGCGGGCGGGCCAACGCGGCCACTTCCCCCTTCGAGTCGCGCAGCAGCGTGCTGGCGCGCACGGCCGCCGCGGGGCTGGTCACCGATGACAACATGCTCCCCGAGTGGCGCGAGGTCCTGCGCTTTCCGCCCCCGCCGTGACCGCGCTCGGGTAGCTTGCCTGTCGTGATCGATTCGGACCTCGACGCCGGCCCGGGGCTCTCCGGCGAGGAGCGCGCCCAGCTCACCGCGAGTCACGGTCGTAGCTTCTCCGCCGGCGAGTCGCTCTTTCGCGAGGGGGATCCGGCGCGCATCGCCTTTCTCCTGCTCGAGGGGCGCGTGCGCCTCCTCAAGCGCGTCCGCGCGGCCGAGCGCAGCTTGCTGGTGGCGCGCGCGGGGGACGTCTTCGGCGAGTCGGCGCTGCTCGACGAGGCTCCCCGCCGGGCCACCGCCGTCGCCTTGACCGCCGGCCTGGCCATCGCGATGGACAAAGGTACCTTTCTCCGCCTGCTGCGGGCGCACCCGGCCATCGCCACTCACGTGGCCGAGCAGCTGGTGCGCCGCGTGCGTGACGCCGAGGATCAGGTGGAGATCACGCTCCTGCGCGACGCCAGCTCCAAGGTGATCGCCGCGCTCTTGAACCTCTCGCGCCAGGCGACCGGCTCGCCGTCGTTCGCGCTGTCGCCGGTGGAGCTGTCGAGCCGCGCCGGCCTCGACGTGGAGACGGTGAAGCGCGCCGTGTCGCGCCTGCGCGAGCAGGACTACTTGCGCATCGTCGGCGAGCGCGTGGAGGTGCCGGACGTGGAAGCCCTGCGCCGGCTGTACAATTTGCTCGGAACCAAAGACGAGCTGCGCGGTCAAGAGTCTTGAATCGTTCACTGGTCGATTGTTCATGGTGCGTTGACGTGGTCGCAGCAGTCGCTTATCAAGCCCCTCGTCGGTAGCGCCTGTGCAGCTCGCAGTCTCCGCCGGCGCCTCTTAGAAGCAGCAGCTCGTTCGTGCCTTCGCTTGCGTCCGTCGCCGCCGTTCCGCTCCCTGGCTGGCGCCCCTCGCGCATCCGTTGTCGTGTCTTTGCACTGAAAATGACGCTCTCCGCTCCCCCCTCCAGTCGCCGCCAGCGCTCGTCGCTGATCGGTTTCACGCTCCTCTCGCTGGCGCTGTTCGCGTCGTCGGTCGCGTTCACCACCGGCTGCACCAACAGCGAGGGCTCGAAGAACCCGAACGCGCAGAGTGTCGAGCGTCAGAGCGACGCCGAGTACGACGTGTCGCTCGACTACATGAGCAAGGGGCAGCCGCGTATCGCGCTCCAGCACGTGCAGAAGTCGATCAGCCTGAACGACTCGAACGCGCGCGCCTTGTACCTCGCGTCGACCATCTACCTGTCGTTCTGCGCGTCGGCCGGCATGGCCTCGCCCGACTGCCGCCTCGATCGCGCCGAGGACAACGCCCGCCGCGCCGTGAAGGCCGACGACGGCTACCGCGACGCGAAGAACCTGCTCGGCCAGGTCCTCATCGACGAGAAGAAGTACGCCGAGGCGATCACCGTCCTCGATCCCCTCACCAAGGACCAGGCGTACGCCTTCCCGCACCTCGCCTGGGGCAACCTCGGCTGGGCGCAGGTCCTCAACGGCCAGGTCGATCAGGGGATCGGCTCGCTGAAGAACGCGGTCACCCAGTCGGAGTTCTGCGTCGGCTTCTACCGGCTCGGCGTCGCCTACGAGAAGAAGAACGACTGGGCCCAGGCCGAGCAGAGCTTCACCCAGGCGGTCACCGTCGACAAGCCGGAGTGCAAGCGCCTGCAGGACGCGTGGGAAGAGCGCGCGCGCACCCGCCTCCACCAGGGGCGCAAGGACGACGCGAAGGCCGATCTCGAGCAGTGCCGGGACATCTCGTCGAGCTCGGCCACCGGCCGCGCCTGCGCGCAGATCCTCGCCAGCGGCGGAGCCCCGCAGTGAGCGGCAACGGCGTGCTGCCGCCGCGCTCCCTGCGTGGTCGTGCCGAGCAAAGCGGCATGACCCGGACCGCCCGCTCGACGCTGGTGCCGCCGCCGGTCTCGCTGACCGGTCCGGACACGCTCGGCACCTTGCTCCGTCGCCAGCGCGAGCAGCGAGGGATGAGCGCCGCCGAGGTGTCGCGCATCACCCGCATCTCCTCGGGCACGCTCGCCGCGCTCGAGAGCGACCACTTCGACGATCTCCCGGGCGAGGTCTTCGTCCGCGGCTTCCTCCGCTCCTACGCGGTGGCCGTCGGGGTGTCGCCGGAAGAGGTTCTCGCTCGCTACACCTCGAGCCGGCGCGTGTCCTACGTCACGCCGCTCCCGGTGGCCTCGCCGGTGCAGTCGATGCGCGAGGGGACCGGCCGCCGCTTCGGCGTGGCCATTGCCTTCGTGCTCCTGCTCATCCTCTTCACGCTCGCCCTGTCGATCGTGCTCAAGCCGCGCGGCCACGACATGCCCAACGAGCTGTCTTCCGTTTCCTCGCAGCCACTCGAGATCCCCGCTACCTCCCGAGCGTGACGATCTTCGATGCGGACGCGCTCCTGGTTCGGAGCGTGCCGTACGGCGAGAGCGATCTGGTCGCCACCTTCGTGACCGCGGAGGAGGGGAAGGTCGCGGCCATCGTCCGTGGCGGGCGCAAGTCGACCAAGCGGTTCGGCGGCGCGCTCGAGCCGCTGCACACCGTGCGGGTGCGCATCGACGACAAGCGCGGTCGGGGCGGGGACCTCGGCGTGCTCCGCGAGGCGCAGCTGGTGAAGATCCGCGGCCGGGTGGCGACCGATCTCGACGCGCTCGACTGCGCCGGCACCGCGCTGCGCTGGGCGCGCTCGCTCATCCCGGCGCGGACGGCCGAGGAGCTCGCCTGGGCCACCTTGACCGGGTTTCTCGACGCGCTCGACGAGGGGATCGGCACCGAGATCAGCCCGCGCATGCTCCTGGCGGTGACCGCGATCCGCTTGCTCGGCGACGTGGGCTACGGGCTCGAGCTCGAACGCTGCGTCGGCTGCCAGAAGCCGTGCCCCGAGGGGCGGGCGGCCTACCTCGACGTGCGCCGCGGCGGTCTCGTCTGCACGGCCTGCGGCGGCGCGCGACGGCGGATCGACACCGAGGTGCGCAAGGCCGCGCTCCTCGCCCAGCGGGCCAGCTCGATGCCCGACGCGTTCCACGAGCTGGTGATCAGCGAGCGCACGGCGAAGGTGCTCCTCGAGCTGGTGCATGAGACTCTGGCCGCACATGTCGACCTCGAGCCCTGAGCCGCACGCCAAGCTGGCCGTCGTCACCTCCGGCGAGATCCTGTGGGACATCTACGAGGCCGGCGCGCGTCGTCCCGGCGAGACGATCGCCCGCGATCTGCACGCAGAGGTCGGCGGGGCGCCGGCGAACGTCGCGGTCGGGCTCGCGCGGCTCGGGGTATCGGTGGCGTTCCTCGGCGGCGTGGG
>JAMFST010000277.1 GCA_026225435.1 Labilithrix luteola | reverse complement strand
TCCACCGCTTCGGCCTTCTCCGCGGCCGCGCCCGACCCGTTCATGCCGCGAAGCTGCTCTTCGAGCTGCCCGAGCTCGGAGGCCTTCGCGCTACGGGACTCGTCGAGTCCGGCAACGCGCACCTCCCATTCCTCGATGCGAGCGACGAGCTCGTCCACGTCGTGGTCGGCGACCTCGCGCTCGAGCTGCTCCACGCTGGAGCCGTGCCCGGTGAGCGACTTCTCCACCGAGTCGAGCTTGCCGTCGATGCCGCGCAACTGCTCGCCGCGTGCGATCGCCGCCTTGAGCGCGTCCTGCGAATCGGCGCCGCATTCCGCTAGCAGCCGGGTGAAGGCCTCGGCGCTCTGCTTCTGCTGCTCCGCGGTCTTGTCCAGGCTGGACAGCAGCCCGGTTTGACGCAGGCGCAGCCGCGATCTCTCCTCCTCGACCTTGAGCATCCGGCCCACAGACGTCTTGACCTCGGCAGGTGCGCCTTCGAGCCCGCTTGAGCGCGTCAGCTCGTCCCAGACCTTGCCGAGGCTTTCGGCGAAACCCTCGATCTCCGCGACCTCGCGCTTCGCCTCCTCCGCGTCCACTCGTACGTCGGAGAGCTTCGAGATCGCGGTGGCGTGCTTGCGCGCGGCCTCGGCCAGGTGCGTCTGCCGCTCATCGGCACGGGCGCGCAGCTCGGGCAGTTCGAGCGAGTCCGGCAGGGCTTGGGCGGACTCCCCGCATTCGATCAGCAGCACGCGCAGGCGCTCCGCGTGCGCCTGGGCCGAGGTCTCGTCGGCGGCGAGCTCCCGACGGTGCAGCTCGACCGCCTCCGACAGCTCGCGCAGCTCCGCCAGCGCGCGCATCAGGTCGGCGGCGGTGTCCGGAGCGGGGGCGGGCAGGCCGCTCGCCTGCCAAAGCCCGGCCCATTCGCCGTCGAGCCCCGCACGCACCCCGCGCACCCCGCCGAGTGCTTCCTCGAGCTCGACGACGCGGTCGGCCGACTCGCGTACCGCCAGCTCGAGACCTCGGCGCTCGGCCAGCCGCTGGGCCTCCCGGCGCATCCAGTCCACGGTGTCGTCCCCGGCGCAGACCGCGGCCTCGTATCCCGGCACGAGATCGGGTGAGGGCGGTTCGCCGCCGTCGACGAGTTGCGAGCGCAGCTGCGCCCACAGCTCCTGCCGTCGGGCCCTGACCCGCTTAAGATCCTCCTCCGAGGGCGGCGGATCCTGCGCGAGGAAGCTGTCGAGCTCACGCCGCTGCTTGCGGCCCCGCTTCTGCTCCGCGGCATGCTCCTGCACGGCTTGCGAGAGTGCCGTGTCCACCTCGGCGATCCTGGCGAGCTTCGCCTCGAGCTCCTCCTCGCCCGGGACCGCGAGTTCCCCGAGCTGCTCGGGCAGCGCGAACCGCGCGTAGCGCTTCCGGGCTTTGCCGAGCTTCGCTTCGGCGGTGGCCAGCTGCTTGCGCGCGTTCTCGATCCGAGCGAGCAGGCTCTCTGGAACCGCTTTCAGCCCGGCCCTCAACGCCGTCGAGTCCGTCGGCTCGTCGTCGGGTTCCGCCAGGGCGGCCGCACGCTTGGCGAGCTCCTGCTGCCGCTTGCGGACCGTCTTCTTGGCCTCGTCCAGCTGGGCGTCGGAGCGCAGCTTGGCTTCCTGCAGCTCCTCGACGCGCAGCAGCAGCGCCTCTAGGCGCGCGACGTACTGGGGGCCGGACGTCGGCTCGTCCCCGGCAAGCGCGCCGAGGCTCTCCGCCTGCTGCTCCAGTCCGTCGAGCTGCGCCTCGATCTCCGCCAGTTCGCCCTGCGCGCTACGGGCCGCCTCCGTGAGGGCTCGGCGATTCTGATCGATCTCGGTGTATGTCTCCTGCGCATGGCCCGGTGCCGGCGTGCCCTCGGCCAGCAACGTCGTGCGGCTCGCCATCAGCTTGAGCCGCTCGTCCACCGCCGGGTACGCCTGCTTGATCCGGCGCATCCGATTGAGCTCGACCTGGTCTTTGTGCAGCGCTTCGCTCAGTTCCCCGTGCTCACGACGTGCCGCCGCTGCGGCGTCGGTGACCCGCTGGTACTCGCGGGGATCAAGCAGCGCCGCGTCCCGCTCGCGCTTGGCCTGCGCAACCCGCCCGGTCTGGCCGACCAGCGCGTTGAGCGGCTGGTTCCGGCCGTGCGGCGTGTACAGGTCCTTGTACTGCTCGCGCAGCCGCTCCTGAATCTTGGTCAGGCGGGCGCTTGACCGGCTCTCGAACAGCGCTTCTCCCAGGTCCCCCTTGCCCTCCAACAGGGACCTGCCGCCGTCCCGCAGTTCCTGGTGATCGAGCGCGAAGACGGTCCGGAACGTCCTCTCGTCCACCCCGGCCAGCATCTGATCCAAGGTCCCCTGCCTGAGCGGCGCGTCGTTCGCGGTCCGCAGCGGGTCCTTGTTCTTCTTCAGCCGCGTCACCTCGAGCGCGGTGCCCTGTGCGCCGCGCAGCAGCGCGTCGATCCGCAGGTCCTGCATCGAGTGCAGGAAGCCGAGCTTGGTCTGCGGATGGATGCCGTACAGCAGCTCGCCGACGGACGAGCGCAGGGTGGACTTCCCCGCCTCGTTCGGGCCCACGACGAGGTGCAGTCCGGGGGCGCCGAACTCCAATGTGCGGTTCGTGAACCGGCCGTAGCGGACGAGCCCGAGCCTTTCGATCCTCATGCGGTCCCCTCCTCAAGCAGGGCCGTGAGCAGCTCGGCCGCCTCGGTGAGCAGCTGACCGCACCACTGCGGATCGCCGATGTCCAGCCGATCGCGGTCGCGTGCCTCCTTGGGAAGCTTGTTCCAGAGCTGGCTCTTCTCGATCGCCCGGTGCAGCGCGTCCTTGTCGG
>JAMFST010000276.1 GCA_026225435.1 Labilithrix luteola | reverse complement strand
CCGACGCGACCATCTCCTCGCGCCACGCGACGATCACCGTCGACGGCGCCACCGGGATGATCGTCGTCGACGACAGCGGCTCGACCAACGGCACGTACGTCAACGACGAGCACCTCGGCTTCAACGGCCGGCGCGAGCTGCGCGACGGTGACATCCTCCGCTTCGGCGGTTTCCAGACGCTGGTGAAGATCGTCGGCGGGCAGTGAATGAATCGACGCGAATCGGGAGAGCCGCGCATGCATCGAGCACTTGACGGATATTCGAAGGTGGCCAAGGCCGTCGCCTCCACCTTCGCTTTCACCACTGCGGTCCTCGGCTTTGCTTCGTCTGCGTGGAGCGCTCCGCAAGCGCACATCCTTCGTATCGACCCGCTCGCCGGCATCACCAACGGCGCCCCCGAGCTGACCACCATCGTCGAGCTGGTCGAGCAGAAGCAGATGAGCGACGTGCTCATGCCCTGCAACACCTTCAGCGGCGACGCGGCGCTCGAGTGCCAGTCGACGCAGCTGGAGAAACCCGGTGCGCTGTGGAGCGCGCTCAAGTTCCCGGACGCCAACGCGCAGCTGACCGTGCAAGTGGATGGCGCCGCCAGCCCGGCCAAGTTCGTCAGCGAGACGCAGTGGGGTACGGCGAAGAAGAAGGATCCGCGGATGGGCACCGCGTGGCTCATCGCCCTCGACGCCTCCAGCGGCATGGGCACGCGCTACCAGGAGGCCTACCGCATCGCCTACGAGTTCCTCCAGGCGATGGAGCCGAACGACCAGGTCGATCTGATGATCTTCGACGATCGCGCGACCATCGCCGACTCGAAGTGGAAGACCTACGCCCAGCGGAACGACCTGGTGGCGCTGCTCAATTCCCACCAGACGACCGCGCCTTCGCACGGCCGCGACCGCGCGCTGTTCACCCAGATCAAGACGATGGTGAACGACAGCTTCGGCAGCCTGGGTAACACCGGCGGCCCGTCGACCATCCCGCTGCACCAGGCGATGGTCGTCCTCTCCGACGGCTCCGGCCGCGGCGACGCCGAGAGCGCGTCCCCCAGCGCCGACGTCTTCCGTCAGTTCCTCGACGCCGGTCGCTTCCCCGCCGACAACACCTCGCTCCCCAAGACCCCGCTGCCGGTCATCTCGCTGTGGTTCCCCGGCGGCAGCGGCGTCACCAACGAGCTCCTGCGCACCAACGACCAGCAGTTCATGGTGTCGCTGGCCAACCCGGAGATCGGCGGCTTCTACGACGTCATCCACACCGGCGCGATCCCGCAGGCGGAGCAGAAGGGTCGCGCGGTCATCGCCGCCGTGCGCAAGCGCTTCGACGAGATGTACGTCGTCAAGTGGCGCCTCTCGTGCCTCAACCTGAGCGTCACCCAGACCTTCAACCTGTTCTTCACCAACACCCAGCCGGCGATCTTGCCGGACGGCTCGTTCAAGGACGTCCCCATCGGCGTCGACCCGTCGCAGTGGCCGCTCGACATCGACGTCACCGCCACGCAAGCCGCCGCCAACCAGTCGCCGCTCTACCCGGGCGGCAGCTTCAAGGTGTTCGGCGACTTCTGCTGGGACGGCGACAAGAGCCGCGCCGAGGCCTACTTCGTCCCCGCCGGCACCAAGCCGGATCCCAACGCCAACAGCGCGGACCTGGCGACCGCGCGCAAGGTGATGCAGACCCTCATCCAGCAGGGGATGCACGGCACCGCGACCGACGCGAGCGAGACCTCGGTGACCTTCACCGTCCCCGACGACGACAAGGTGCTCGAGGGGACCGGCGAGAACCAGACCGCGCACCTGGTCGTCTACGACAACAAGGCGAAGCGCTCGAGCGGCCACGACGAGAAGAGCGTGCTCACGCTCAAGGCGGGCAAGAAGCCGATCAACTGGCTGCTCCTGGCCGGCATCTTCGGCGGGGTTGTCGTCATCGGCCTGCTCGTCGTCACCATGCTCCGCGGCGGTGGCGGTGGTCGCGGCGGCAAGCGTCGCGGCGGCGGTGCGCCCCCGCCGCAGCCGGTCGTCGCCGGCGGCGGTCTGCCCCCGAACTACGGCGGCGCGCCGCCTGGCGGTGGCTACGGCGGGCCTCCTGGCGGAGCTGGCGGCGGCTACCCGCCTGCGGGCGGCTACGGCGGGCAGGGGCCTCGCTGAGGCCGCTGAGGCGCTGAGGCTCGCGGACGATGGCCGTGGTCGACATCTCGGCGCGCACCGATCCGGGGCGCGATCCGGCCAAGCAGGTCAACGAGGACGCCTTCGGCGAGCGCGCCACGGCGGTCGGCCACCTGGCCTTCGTCTGCGACGGGATGGGCGGACACGAGAACGGGCGCGAGGCGTCCACCCTCGCGGTCCAGACCATCCTCGAGTGGTTCGCCAACACGCCGGCCGGCGGTTCCCCGCGTGACGCCTTGCGCGGCGCCATCGAGGAGGCCAACCGGCGCGTCTTCCGCCTCGGCGGGCCGGGCCGTGGTCCTGGCCAGACGGGTGGTGTCAGTGGCGGCGCGCATACCGCCCACGCGGGCTCGACCTGCGTGGCCGTCCTGGTGCACCCGGGCGGCACCGAGGTGGCGCACGTGGGGGACAGCCGCGCCTTCTTGATCCACGCCGGTACCATCTTCCAGGTCACCCGCGACCATTCGATGGTGCAGCAGATGGTCGACGCCCAGCTGCTCACGGCCGAGCAGGCGGCGCATCATCCGGAGGCGAACAAGATCACCCGCGCGCTCGGGATCGCGCCCGACGTGGAGGTCGAGCTCCGCGCCCAGCCGCTCATTCATGCGGCCGGCGACGTCTTCGCGCTGTGCTCCGACGGCCTGACCGATCTGGTCTCGGCGCAGGAGATCGCCGATGTGCTGCACGCCTCCCCCTACGAGCGCGCCGCCAGCGATCTGGTCGATCTCGCCAACGCCCGTGGCGGCCACGACAACGTGACGGTGGTGCTGGTGCGCGCGCACGAAGGGGTCGCGCCTTCACGCGTGCCGCTCGGGGCGGCGCCCACCGAGGAGATCCCGACGTACGGCCCGACCAAGACGCTGACCCTCGAGGTGGCCCCGCCGGCGCCACCAGCGCCGTCCGCGCCGCACCAGCCGGCGACCAAGACGCTGGTGGGCGCGCCGTTGCCGCTCCCTCCGGGCTCGGGCCCGGCCTACGCGGGTCCGGCGAGCGTGCGCAGGCCGCCACCGCCTGCGCTCCCCACCGCGACGCACGACGTCGAGCACGCGACGCCGCGCGTGAGCCGCCTCCTCGTGGTGCTCGCCATCCTCGTCGTGCTGCTCGTCCTCGGCGGCGCCGCGCTGCTCGTCTATCTCCATCTCGAGGACCGAGGTGGATCGCACCACGACGTGGGGCCGGATGGCGGTACGCTCTCGCTCGGCCTCGGCGGCCCGTCCCGTGGTCCGGTGTCCCTCGTTCCGACTCGTACCGACGCTGGCGCAGCGTCGGCGGTGACCACAAAGGCGGACACACCGGCTGCCACGCCGGCCGGTACGCCGCTTCGTCGTTGATCGCTTGGAGACACGAATGGCCTTTGGACCGGAGCAGATCGGGGTTGGCAGCGCGGAGGACAACGCCATCGTCGTCCCCGGAGCCGCGCCGCACCACGCGCGTCTCTTGCTGCAGAACGGGGCGCTGGTCCTCATCGACCTCGGCGCGGGCATCACCGCCGCCAACGGCGCGCCGGTCCCTCCGGGGCAGGTGGTGCCGTTCGACTTCCGCACCATGTTCGCGGTCAACGGGCAGCCGATCCCGCTGTCGCACCCCGCGCTCCTCTTGCTCATCATGGCCCGCGGCACGCAGCAGGCGCCGCCCGGCCAGCTGATCATCGGCCGCGAGCCGTCGCGCGCCTCGCTGGTGCTGCACAATCCGGCCGTCAGCGGCCAGCACGCCACGGTGATGCTCGACCGCATGATGGTCGTCGATCACGGCTCGACCAGCGGCACCTACCTCGGCGGCCAGCGCATCCCGCAGAACCAGCCGGTCCCCATCGATCCGCAGGGGGTCATCGCCTTCGGTCCGGTGCCGGTGCCGGTGGGGCTGCTCATCGACATGCTCCAGGGGCGCGTGCCGGGCGTGAGCCTCGTAGGTGGCGCGCCGGCGGCCCCGGCCTACGCGTCGCAGGTGGGCATGGCGCCGCCGCCCGCGCAGCCGCAGGTGCCCCCGCAGGCGATGACCGGCAAGGCGCCGGTGCCGGGTGCAGGAGCGGCACCTGTCGGCGGCGCCGGCCCGGACGCCGGAGGTCGCAAGCACCGCACCGTCATCGGCGAGCTCTCGCTCGACGTCCTGCAGAGCAGCATGATCACCATCGGGCGAACGCCCGACAACCAGATCGTCGTGCCGCACCCGCAGGTCTCGGCGCGCCACGCGGTCATCGTCAAGTCGGGGAACGATCTCTTCCTCGAGGACAAGGGCTCGGCCAACGGCACCTTCGTCCGCGGCGAGCGCATCGCCGCCAACCAGCGCGTCCCCGTCGCCAACGGCGAGCGGATCTTCATCGGCCCGATGCCGGTGGTCCTCAACATCACCGGCAGCCAGGTCGGCGTCGTCGTCGAGGACACCCGCGCCCAGTGGGCCGGCAAGCCCACCTACGAGATCGAGGGCTGGGACCTCTTCCTCGAGGTGCCCGATCGCGACACCAAGGGGGCGATGAAGACGCTCCTCGACCACGTGTCGTTCAAGGCGCTCCCCGGCGACATGATCGCCCTGATGGGCCCGTCCGGCGCAGGCAAGACCACGCTCCTCCTCACGCTGAACGGCTACCTCCCGCCGACCTCCGGCCAGGTGCGCATCAACGGCGAGGACCTGTACAGCATCTACGACGCGCTCCGCGGATCCATCGGGTACGTCCCGCAGGACGACATCGTCCACCCCGAGCTCACCGTCTTCGAGGCCGTGAAGTACTCGGCGCGCTTCCGCCTTCCCAACGACTATTCGGACGCCGAGATCAACGCGCGCGTCGAGCAGACGCTGCGCGATCTCGGCCTCGAAGCGCAGCAGCACCTCCAGATCGGAAAGCCCGAGAAAAAGGTGCTCTCTGGAGGTCAGCGCAAGCGCGTCAACATCGCCCTCGAGCTCGTCACCGACCCCGTCAT
>JAMFST010000275.1 GCA_026225435.1 Labilithrix luteola | reverse complement strand
GGCACCGCAAAGACCGCGCGTTCGTGCGCTCGATCACGGTTACTCGGGGATCGGACCGCAGCTTCCAGTCGAGCTCGCCATAGGCGACGTCGACGCACGTCACGTGGGCGGCGCCCGCCTGCAGCAGGCAGTCGGTGAACCCGCCGGTCGACGCGCCGACGTCGAGGCAGGTGAGCCCGGCGGGATCGACGGCGAACGCGTCCAGCGCTCCGGCGAGCTTCACGCCGCCGCGCGAGACGTACGGATGGTCGGCGCCGGCGACCTCCACCACCACGTCGTCGGGGACCAGCGTGCCCGCCTTGTCGATCTTCTTTCCGCCGGCCTGCACCTGCCCGGCGAGCACCAGCGCCTGCGCCCGCGCCTTCGACGGTGCCAGGCCGCGGTCCACCAGCAGCTGATCGATGCGGAGCCGGTTCTTCACGTGGGCCTCATGTCCGGGTCATGGCACGACTCGAGGGTGGAGCGCATGCGCCAGCGTGTGCAAGCCTTCGGCGACGTACGGCCCGGGGCGCAGCACCTCCTCGTCGGTGATGGCCACCACCTGCCCGGTCTTCACCGCCCGCAGCTCGCGCCAGCCGGGCGCCGTCGCCTCGATCCGCTCGGCGCCGTGCGCCTCCGCCATGGCCGCGTTGAGGATCACGTCCGGATCGAGCGCCAGCACCCGCTCGATCCCCACCGTCGGGTAGCGCGGCCCGTCGGCGACGGCGTTCACCGCTCCGGCGTGCCGCACCAGCTCGTCGGCGAAGCCTCCCGGACCGGCGAGCACCACCGGGTCGAGCCCGAACACCAGGATCACCCGTGGCTTCGGCTCGCTCGCCACCGCCGCGGCGATCGCGGCGACGTCGGCGTCGAGCTTCTGCACCACCGCCTGCGCCTGCGCCTCGTGCCCCAGCCGCGCGCCGAGACCGGTGATCATCGTGTCGATCCCGGCGAGCGAGTCTGCCTCGGGGAAGTAGAGGTCGACCCCCTGCTGCGCGAGTCGATCGGTGACGCCGCTGCCGCCGGGGCCGCGCGCGCCGACCACCAGCGACGGCCGCAGGCCGAGGATCGCTTCGAGGTTCGGGTCGACGAAGCCGCCCACCTCGGGGAGCGCGAGCGCCTCCTTCGGTCGATCGCAGTACCGCGAGCGCCCCACCGTCTGCGGACCGGCACCGATGGCAAAGAGCGCCTCGGTCGTCGACGGCGACAGCGAGACGACGCGCGCCGTCGCCGCCGCATCGCCTGCCTCGCTCGTCTTCTTTCCGCACCCCGCCGCGGCGGAGAGCAATCCGCCCGCCAGCGCGAGCGTCGCCATCCGCCTCACGTCAGCTCAGGTCCGCTCGATGAGCCCGTACTTGTGCAGCTTCTCGATCAACGCCGGACGCGACACGCCCAGCCGCCGCGCCGTCTCGCTCTGGTTCTTCCCGGTGGTGTCGAACTCGCCGGCGATGATCGTCCGCTCGAATGCCTCGACGCGGGCACGCAGCGGATGGCTCGGACCCGGATCTCCCGACACACCGCTCACCCCGAGCACCGGCGCGGTCGGCTCGGCGAGCGAGCGCCAGAGAGCCAGGGTCAGCTTCTCGTCCGGTGCCAGCGCCAGCAGCCGTGCGACCGCGTTCTCCAGCTCGCGCACGTTCCCCGGCCAGGTGTAGCTCTTCATCGCGTCGATGAGGCTCAGCTCGATGTCGACCTGACCCATTCCGTAGCGCTCGGCGTAGCTGCGCACGAACGTCCGCATGAGCGGCTCGATGTCCTCCGGCCGGTCGCGCAGCGGTGGCACGCGGATGGGGACGACGCTGAGGCGGTAGAACAGGTCCTCGCGGAAGCGCCCCGCGCGGGATTCCGCGGCGAGATCGCGGTTGGTGGCGGCGATGAGGCGCACGTCCACGTTCTCCGCTCGCCCGCCGACCTGCTGCACCTCGCCCGACTGCAGCGCGCGGAGGATCTTGGCCTGGATGGCCAGCGGCAGCTCGCCGATCTCGTCGATGAACAGCGTCCCCTTGTGCGCCTGCTGGAAGTAGCCCTCACGCGCTGCACCGGCGCCGGTGAAGGCCCCCTTGGTGTGGCCGAAGAGCTCCGCCTCCGCGAGCTCGCTGGGGATGGCCGCCGCGTTGAAGCGGATGAACGGCTTCTCCGCCCGGCGCGAGTGCGCGTGGAGCGCGGTCGCCACGACGTCCTTGCCGGCGCCGCTCTCCCCGGTGAAGAGGACCGTCACGTCCTTGGGCGCGACCCGCACCACCAGATCGAGCGTGCGGCGCATGGCCGGGCTCTCGGCGATGATCGTCCGCCCGAGGGCGCGCTCGGTGCGCAGCCGGGCGTTCTGCAGCCGCAGGGCTCGTGTCTCCACGCCGCGGCGGACGGCCATCAGCAGCTCGTCCGGATCGAACGGCTTGGGCAGGTAGTCGTACGCCCCGGCCTTCATCGCCGCGACGGCGACCCGCTCGGAGCCGTGGGCCGTCAGCATCAGCACCGGCACGCCGGGATCCTGCGCGCGCAGCGTCTCGAGCACGGCCATCCCGTCGACGTCCGGCATCGCCAGATCGGTCAGCACGACGTCGGCGCCGTGCGCCTCGAAGGCGGCGATCCCCGCGGCGCCGCCCACCGCGGTCTCCACGTGCATCCCCGCGTCGCTGAGGACCGCTTCGAGCGTGAAGCGGAGCGCGCGATCGTCGTCGATGACGAGGACCCGGGTCATCGGCGGCGCGTTCGGCGCCAGCGACGACGGGGGCGTACGGATGGAGGTGGGCGACGTGTCCTTGGTGCCGGAGCTGAGAGCTGTCACCACGCTCACGCTTGCGCCGGGACCAGCGGAGACGGCTCACGCGTCACTTGCGGAAGGCGCTCGGCCTCCGCCTTGGCGCGGGCGCACATCGGCAGGTCGATGGTCACGATGGTGCCGCGACCCAGGGTGCTGTCGTACTTCAGCTCGCCGCCGTGCTGCTCCACCAGGCCGCGCGCGATGGCGATGCCGAGGCCGGAGCCGCCTTCCCGCGTCGTGTAGTGCGGGCGCTTGATGCGCTCGAGGATCTCCGGGGCCATCCCCTCGCCGCGATCGACCACGTGGATCCGCGCGCGCTCCTGCGCGTTCTCCACCCGCAGCACCACCTTGCCGCCGGCCGGCGAGGCCTGCAGCGCGTTGGTCACCAGGTTGATCAGGCTCTGACGCAGCTTGCGCGCGTCGACGTTGACCTGCAGCGTCTCGTCGCCGCTCGCCTCGAGCGACACGCCTTGATCGGCGGCGCGCGTCTCGAAGAGGATGGTGATCTCGCGGGCCAGCTCCATCGGCCGGGTCTGGGTGATCTCGAGGTCGTCGAGGCCGCGGGAGAAGGAGAGGAAGCCGTCGACGATCCCCTGGAGCCGGTCCGCCTCGGCGGCGACGATCGCCAGCCGCTCGGCGGTCTTCGGGTCGGTCGCCGCGCGCGCCATGTGGACCGAGAGCCCCTTG
>JAMFST010000274.1 GCA_026225435.1 Labilithrix luteola | reverse complement strand
CGCGTGGCCCCCAAGGTGGGTGACCGCGTCGACTTCACCGGCGCGCTCCGCCCGGACACCTGGCGCGGCAACGGCGCCGTCGAGCTGCGCATTCACGGCATCGCCGCGGAGGGTTCGCCTCCGGTTCTGTCCGATTAAGAGGTAGTCTGCCGCGTCGTGTCAGCTCCGTCCCGCGCGCACAAGAGCAGCCAGGCGGCCATGGGCACGCCGCTCATCCGCTTCTCCCACGTGCAGAAGCACTTCGGCCCCAAGATCATCTACGCGGATCTCAACCTCGAGATCCTCCGCGGCGAGACGGTCACCATCATGGGCGCCTCGGGCAGCGGCAAGAGCGTGCTCCTCAAGATGCTCATCGGCCTCCTGCACGTGGATTCCGGCACCATCACCTTCGACGGCGAGCCGATCACCAGCATGGGCGACGCGCAGCTCACCGACGTGCGCCGCCGCATCGCCTACCTGTTCCAGGGCGCGGCGCTCTTCGACTCGCTCTCGGTCGGTGAGAACGTCGCCTACGGCCTGCGCGAGCAGTTCTGGGACACCATGACCAACGAGCAGATCGAGGCCCGCGTGGCCCAGTCGCTCGGCCTGGTCGGCCTCCCCGGCATCCAGGCGATGCACCCGTCCGACCTCTCCGGCGGTATGAAGAAGCGCGTCGGCCTCGCCCGCACCCTCGCGTTGCAGCCGGAGGTGCTCCTCTACGACGAGCCCACCACCGGCCTCGACCCGATCAACACCGGCCGCATCAACCACCTCATCAGCGGCATCAAGCAGTCGCTCGGAATCACCAGCGTCGTCGTCACCCATGACATGGGCACCGCCTTCTCCGTGTCCGACCGCCTGGTGATGCTCAACAAGGGCAAGGTGCAGCTCATCGGAACCAAGGAAGAGTTCCGCAGCACCACGGACACCTACGTGCGCGACTTCATCGAGGGGCGTGCTCCCCAGTCCGAAGACGTGGCATCTCTTCTTTCGAGCTCGTGAGCGCGCATCATATTAGGGTCCGAGCCCGGACCCGGCAGGCGAGGGTCTTTCTGCATGTCGCGTAACCTCAAAGTCGGTCTCTTCGTCCTCTTCGGTGTGGTCCTCCTCACCGGCATCGTCTTCGCCATCGGCGACTCGCGTCGCTTCTGGGACCCCAAGGTCAGCTACACCACCAGCTTCGGTGACGTGAGCGGCCTGAAGATCGGCGCCCCGGTGCGCATGGGCGGCGTCGACGTCGGCACCGTCACCCACGTGGGCCACAGCGCCAACGCCGCCGACGCGCGCATCTACGTGACCCTCTCGGTGGTCCGCTCCGAGGCCGAGCGCATCCGCACCGACTGCATCGCCCGCGTCGCCAACAAGGGGCTCCTCGGCGACAAGATGATCGAGATCTCGGTCTCCACCACCAACGGCGCGCCGCAGCTGGCGTCCAACGACCCGGTGAAGAGCGAGGACCCGACCGACTTCAGCAAGTACCTCGCTCGCCTCGACGGCATCACCGCCAGCGCGCAAGCCGCCCTCACGAACGTCGAGCAGGCCACCAAGGCCTTCAGCGATCCCAAGTTCGCCGAGGACGTCCAGGGCACGGTCCACAGCCTCAACGACCTGCTCGACGGCGTCGCCCACAAGGACGGCGCGATGCACCGGCTGGTCTTCGACAAGAGCGAGGCAGACGAGGTCAGCCAGCTGATCGGCAACCTCGATCACTCGACGGCGCTCCTCAACGCGACGCTCGCGAACGCGAACGACGTCACCCGCCAGGTGAAGTCGGGCCCCGGCCTGGCGCACTCGCTCCTCTACGATGGCGAGGTCAGCGAGAACACCGCCGGCATCCTCCACGAGCTCCACCGCGATCTCGCCGCCGTCCGCGAGGGCAACGGCCTGGCGCACTCCCTCGTCTACGGCGACGACAACTCCCAGCACGTCATGGGCAACGTCAACGCCATGAGCGACGATCTGCGCGCCATCGTGGCCAACGTGCGCGCAGGGAAGGGGACCATCGGAGCGCTGCTCGTGGATCCCAGCGTCTACGAAGACGTGAAGATGCTGGTCGGCAACGTCGAGCGCAACGAGGTGCTCCGCTCCTTGGTTCGCTACAGCATCAAGGCGGACGAGGAGAAGCCGACCGTCGAAGTGAAGAAGGCGTCCCCGTAAGACGGGCTACTCGACGTCGGGTGTGTGCAGTGAAGCCGGATCCGGAGCGGTCGCTGGCGCCGGGTTGGCCCAGGACTTCTCCGTCGAGCCGCGGCGCATGACGGTGAGCCGAAGAAGATCGATGCCGACGAGGGCGGTGAAGCCGCGGGCCATGGGGGCGCCGGTGAGGCTGAGGAGATCCGTCCCGACGCCGAGCTCGAAGCCCCAGGGGGTGCCGCCCCAGAGCGTGGCGTTGACCGGGTACTTTCCGTAGTCGCCGCCGCGCCAGTAACGGCCGGTGACGCCGACGTCGAGCGCTGCACCCCAGTCACCGCGAGCGAAGCCGCCGCTGGCGAAGCGCGGGCCGACGGAGAGGTCGGTACCGAGGTTGAAGTAGGTGGTGGAGCGGAAGATGCCGCCGACCACGAAGGACGCGTCCGGCGTGGACCCGACGCCGACCGCGAACGACATCGCGGCCGCCTTGTCGTTGTAGTCGCGGACGGCGTTGCGCTGGAAGCTGTAGCCGCCGTCGGCGGAGAGCCAGGAGCTGACCTCGGCCCGCGCGACGCGCTCGCCACCGAAGAGCGCGATGCCTAGACCGAGAGCGGCAGCCGTCGACAGAAGCCTGTTCGGAGCTCTTCGCACGGCGCCTCGATAGCATGACGATCCTCGTGTAAGAAGAGCGGATGCCGAGCTTCGAACGACCGCCGGGTGTGCCGGGTTCTTCTTCTCCCGCGGACGAGGCGGCGGACAAGGCCGCGTGGGACGCCGTCGAGGAGGCGACCGAGCTTCTGCACGAGGAGCGCTTCCACGACGCGCTGGTGGAGCTGCGCGACGTCATCCGCCGCGATCCGAAGAACCCGTACGCCTTCTACTTCCTGGGCGTCACTTTGTACGAGACGGGCGAGCTGGAGGCGGCTCGCGATGCCTACCGCGCGGCGCTGCGCTTCGCTCCGCAGCACCTCGGCGCCAAGGTGGCGCTGATCCACGTGCTGCGCACCCTGGGGGACCTGCGTGACGCCATCAAGGTCGGCACCGACGCGCTCGAGCAGGCGCCGGCCGACGCCGATGTGCTCTACGCCCTCGGCCAGGCGTACCTCGCGCGCGGGGACAACGCGGCTGCGCGTCGCTACCTCGAGGCCTTCCTCGAGGCGCGCCCCGAGTTCGAGCTCGCCGTCGAGGTGAAGGCCACGCTCGACGGCCTCGGGCTCTCGGGACCCCGTTCGTTCAACTGACCGGGCGGTGCCGCGTTACCGCAGCTACTGCGTGCAGTTCTCGAAGCGGAGCTGGGTGTTCGAGAGGCACACGTTCGCTTGCCCCTCGAGCTGCAGGTTCGGGCAGGTGAACATCGCCCAGACGCGGCCCGCGGCCACGCCCATGTCGTCGTTCGCGTAGACCGCGGTGCAGTCGGTCTCCTCGTAGATGCCGTTGGCGGCGCTGTCGAGGATCACGCTGATCCCCGTCTGCGTGCCGGTGGGGCTGAAGGTGCCGCTGACGGTGACGGTGCCGCCGGTCGGGTTGCCGCTTCGCACCGCCGTGGCCTTCACCGCGAAGTTGGCGCCGCTCGGGATCACGCTGCACTGCACCTGCACCGAGGCGCCGTCGAACGTCGTCTCGTTCTCCACCAGCGAGTACTGCCCCGTGTCGTTGATGCTCCCGATCTGCAGAAGCTCGTAGCCGTCGGAGTGCATGCAGGAGGTCGGGTCGGAGGCCGCGGGCGAGAGCGTCGCGTTCACGTACACCTGCTGCGGGACGGTCTTGTCGCTCCCGCAGCCCGCCACCACCGCGGAAATCAGGGCCAGAGCGGTGCCTGCAAACGCGAAGGACGCGGTGCGGCGGACGAGAAGCGAGCTCACCATGAGCTGAGACTAGCTTGAGGCGAAGCTGCACGCGATTAGTCGGCGACTTTCCGACGCAAACAGGTGCGCGTGTGCGCGGTCCTGTCGTTATTTCGCAGCCGCGGCTGCTGCGAGCGCCTGGGCCAGATCTTCCTGTAGATCTTCCTGGTCCTCGATCCCCACCGAGAGGCGCACCAGGCCGTCGCCGATGCCCAGCGCGAGCCGGGCCGATGCGTCCAGGCTGGCGTGGGTCATGAGCGCCGGGTGATCGGCGAGCGACTCGACCCCGCCGAGGCTCTCGGCGCAGGTGAAGACGCGCAGCGCCTTGAGGAACGCCTGCGACGCCGCCAGCCCCCCCTTGATGTCGACGCTGACGATGCCGCCCGGCGCCTTCATCTGCTTCCTGGCCAGCGCGTACCCCGGGTGGCTCTCGAGGCCCGGGTAGATGACCTTCTCACCTGCGGGTGCTTCTCGAGCCAGCTCGCCAGGTGCTGCGCCGACGCCACGTGCTGCCGCATGCGCACGTGCAGCGTCTTGAGCCCGCGGAGGAGCAGGTAGCAGTCGAACGGGCTGGGCACCGCTCCGACCGCCTTCTGCACGAAGTGCAGCCGCTCGGCGAGCTCCGCGTCCTTGGTGATGACCGCGCCGCTGACGAGATCCGAGTGCCCGTTGAGGTACTTGGTCGACGAGTGCACCACCATGGTGGCGCCGAGCGCGAGCGGCTGCTGCAGGGCCGGCGTGGCGAAGGTGTTGTCGACCGCGAGCCACACGTTCTTCTCCTTCGCCACCGCGGCCAGCGCCGCGATGTCGAAGATCTTGAGCAGCGGGTTGGTCGGCGTCTCGATCCAGATCATCTTCGTGTTCGGCTGCACCGCCTCGCGCACCTTGGCGATGTCGGTGAGGTCGGTGAAGGTCGAGCTGATGCCGAACTGCTTCATCACCTTGTCGAAGATGCGGAAGGTGCCGCCGTAGACGTCGTCGCCGACCAGCACGTGATCGCCGCTCTTCAGGAGCAGCAGGATGCTGGTGGTGGCCGCGCAGCCGCTGCCGAAGGTGATGGCGTGCGTTCCCCCTTCGAGGCTGGCGAGGCAGGCTTCGAGCGTGTCGCGGGTGGGGTTTCCGGCGCGGGAGTAGTCCCACCCCTTGTGCTCGCCCGGCCCGGTCTGGGCGAAGGTGGACGACAGCACGATGGGCGTCATCACGGCGCCGGAGATCGGATCCGGCGATTGCCCGCCGTGGATGCAGAGGGTGTCGAAGCGCAGGCGAGCGGCGTGGTCGTCCTTCATGGGCCGGCTCTTACCATGCGGGCCCGTTCCGTCGATCCCCGGCGTCGAAGGCGAGCAGCGGGGCCAGCGCGCGGAGCAGGGCGGCCAGCTCCGGCGACGCGGACAGCTCGATCGACTGGCGCCACGCGTCGAGCGGCTCGGTGCCGGCGCGGTAGAGGAGCTCGGCCGGAGCGCTCGCCGTGCCTCGCGGGTCCACCCCGCTCGCCCGGTGCAGCAGCGCCGCTGCCAGGGAGAACCGGTCCGAGCTCTCGCTGCTCGCTTCCCCGCGCGCCGCCTCCGGCGAGGCGTAGCGCAGCGTCCCGCGAAAGACGGCGTCGTCCGGCGGCAGTGCCCCCTGCAGATCCGGCCGCGCGCTCGCCAGCCCGAAGTCGACGAGCCACGCCTCCCGCCCGTCGCCCGCGAAGAGCACGTTGTCCAAATGTACGTCGTGATGCACCACGGCGAGCGGCCCGTGCTCGTCGGCGGCCCGGTGCACCGCCTCCAGCGCGGTGAACGCCGCTCGCGCCAGGTCTCGCCACGAGGCGGAGGAGGCGAGCGCGTCGGTGGCCGGCTGCCCGTCGATGGCGGCGGTGACGAGGTACGGACCGAGCTCGTCGCTCCCCGTCTCCACGAACCGAGGGACCGGCGCCCCCGCCCGCGCCAGCGCTTCCCCGATGCGCCCCTCTCGCTCGAAGGCCGCGCGCGCGCCGGGATCGGCCATCCCCCGAGGCCGCAGCCGCTTCACGAACACCGCGTCCCCGCTCGCCTCGTGCACAGCCCGCGACACCAGGGTGAGCGCGGCGCTGGCCACTTCACCGGCGTCGCGAAAGCCTCGAGGAGCGGCCCGTCCGGTCACGCGCACGAGAATCGCACGGCCCATGCGCACCAGGGCTTGCCATTCACCGCCACGAGAATAGGATGCAGCCGCTTCTGGTAGCCGTAGCTCAGTCGGTAGAGCGCTGGATTGTGGATCCAGCTGTCGCGGGTTCAAGCCCCGTCGGTTACCCCAGGTTTCCTCGTAGATCAGGCAGGCATATCCTCTGATGGCGGGCACGGACGCAGACGAGCTCGACGAGCTCGACCAGGTCCTACGCACCGCCTGCCTCGAAGAGGGGCTCGACCCGGTCTACCGTGATTGTGTCCGCCCGCTCCTCCGCGAGGGGGCACTCCTGCCTCGCTGTTGCGGTGGCGGGTGCGAGCCATGCGCCGAGCAGCTGATCCGCATCGCCGACGTCGTCCGTCGCCGGACCGCCTCCGCGAGCCGCACCGCGTGAGCGACTCGCCCCCCGGTCCTGCGACCTAACTTTACAAAATCGTCGCCAGCTACTCGCCGTCCGGCGTGTGCGTCCGTAACGTTTCCGACATGCGCCCCTACCTCTCCGCGCGGCGACTCCCCACGCTCGCGCTCGCCTCACCTCTCCTCGTTACAGCCACGCTGCTCGTGACCGCCTGCGGCGGCGGATACAAGGCGGCCCCGCTGGACCCCTTCGTGGGAACCAGCGCCAACAACCGGGAAGCGATCCGGTACCCCAACGGCGACTTCGCCGACGTCGACGACTCGCCGCACCCGGCAAAACAGGTCCCCCGCGGCCCGCGCGAGAAGCGGTACAAGGGCGGCGAGTAGCTGGATCGCGGCTTCGCCAGGCTGGTGTCGCGGCGATCCGCTCGCCCGTCTGTTCCAGTGTGACGAAGGTGCGACAAAAGTTCACAAGCAGCAGAAAACTCGCAGGGGCGGCAAGCAGATGTAGGTTGGCGTAGGGCTTGCTGAGGTGCCTGTCACACATGACGGCCCGCCTCTCCTCCCGCCTTCTCCCGCTCTCGCTGACCACCTATGTAGTCGCCGGCGTCGCCGGGGCGCTCCTGGTGAGCAGCGTCACGGGATGCAGCAGCGCCTCCGACGCCACGTCGAACGGCGGGAGCGAGCTGTCAGGCAAGTCGGACTTCTCCTACGTCGGCCAGGCGGTCAAGACGGCGCTCGCGGCGCAGTTCCCCTCGGAGCAGGGCTCGAGCTGGGACTACTCGACCGACAACACCCTCGACGCGACCGGCCTCCTGCCGATCCCGATGGCGCAGTACTGGGGCCAGGGAAACCTGCCCGTCGCCGCGGAGTGTGACCCCTCCAAGGACGACTACTGCGACCCGGACTTCAAGCTCTTCACCTGCGGCTCGCAGGATGACTGCACCACCGGCGGCACCTGCACCGAGATGGCCTCCACGGTCGCGCACCACGGCGACGCGCCCTACTCGATGTGCGTCGGTCACTCGGACTACGTCCTCGACGAGATCTACAAGGAGGTCACCAGCGCCAAGAGCCGCGTCGACGTGACCAGCCTCACCCCGCCGGACGGCCGCTACCAGGCGATGCTGCGCAACGCCGTCACCTATCTGTCGGAGAACAGCACGCCCCCGACCGTGCGCATGATCTTCGGCCAGTACCCCTTCTCGTTCCTCGACCACGGCACCGCCTCGAGCAACATGAAGACGTTCACCCGCGACGTGGCCTCGGGCTCCGCGCTGAAGCTCTCGGTGAGCCTGTACCGCGACGGCGACGAGTCCTGGAACCACTCGAAGATCATCGCCATCGACGGTAACGAGGCGATCACCGGTGGCATGAACATGTGGACGGAGAATTACCTTCAGGCCGACCCGGTCCACGACCTCTCCATCCACATCCACGGCTCCGCCGCGGGCGACGCCGAGCGCTTCGCCGACCGCCTCTGGAGCTTCGCCTGCGCTGACGCGAGCCTCCTCGGCGAGACGCAGGTCTCGACCTACCCGAACGACTCGCGCGATTGCCTCCCCGTCTTCGGCGGCACCGAGGCGCACGCGGACGGCACCGGCATCCCGGTCCTCGCGGTCGGCCGCCTCGGCAAGATCGGCCCGGAGACGGCGGACGCGGCGCTCGTCGCCCTCATCGACTCCGCCAAGACCACGCTGCACATCGCCCAGCAGGACATCGGCCCGCCGAAGGAGGCGGGGATCGCGCTCGCGGCCTGGCCCGAGGCGTACATGGAATCGATCGTCAAGGCGATCGCTCGCGGCGTCGACGTGGAGTTCGTGGTGTCGAGCGTCGGCGCGGTGCCGGGCGACCTCACCGGGCTCGCGGCCGACGAGGCCAACTACGGTAACGGCTGGTCCCCCGCCGACGTGCAGCAGCACATCCTGTCGGTCGCGCAGGCGCACCCCGAGCTGTGGACCGCCAGCGACGACGTGGCCTCGTCGATGTGCAACCACCTCCACGTCACCACCCTCGACGCGACCAACGACCCGACCTGGCCCGACGGCGCGAAGTTCGCGCTCCACACCAAGCTGATCTCGGTCGACAGCCAGGCCTTCTACCTCGGCTCGCAGAACATGTACGTCGCCAACCTCGCCGAGTTCGGCTTCATCTACGACGACGCCGCGACCGCGCAGAACCTCGAGAACACCTACTACGCGCAGATGTGGGGCTACTCCTCCCCGAACGCGAGCTGCAGCCTGGCGAACTGAGACGAACCGAGACGAAGACGAAGAGCCGCGCTCGACTTCAAACGAAGTCGAGCGCGCCGTTTTGGACGAGCTCGTAGACGATGCGCAGGGCGTCGAGCTGGCTCATGCCGCACATGTCGAGGATCATCTCGAGGCTGGAGATCCCGTCGATGCGCGAGAGGACGAAGCCGGCGCGGTTGTCGATCGGGAGCTCGCGGATGACCGAGAGCGGCACGGCGATGACCGGGACGCGCGCGAGCGAGCCGATGCTCTCGACGTAGCGCGCCTGCAGGGTGACGCGGCACTCCTCGGCGATCTGCTCCGACTCCTGCGCATGCAGCGGGTCGTTGGTGAGCGTCTCGGCGAGGTGCAAGGCGCCCAGGTAGTCCTTGGCGGCGAAGCGATCGCGCAGCTCGGCCATCGCCTCGTCGGCGCCGGCGTCGGCCACCAGGTCCTCCTCGGACGGACGCGCGACCAGGGGCATGTCGAGGGCGCCGCTCGCCTCGGTCAAGGCGGCGAGATCGTCGGTCGAGTCATCGTCGGCGAGGAGATCCGAGGGGAGCGACTCGATGGGCGGCCGCGGCGGCAGCGGGCTCGAGAGCGAGGCGACGGCGTCGAGTGACTCCGGCGGAGAGGCCGACTCGGGCTGCGGCCGCGTCGGCGGCATCGGGGAGGGGACCGGGACCGCGAGATCGTCTCCCAGGTCGTCGTCGTCCGGGTCGTCGAGCTGGGCCAGCGAATCGAGCGCAGCCGCGGCGAGCGGACGCAGGCTCGCGCTCACGCTGGCCTGCGGCTCGGCGGCGACGGCGGCGACCTCGTCCCACGAGTCGGGGTTGTCCAGCATGCCGAGCGCGTCGATGGCGTCGCTCGTGTCCATCACCACCGGCGCAGGGAGCGGCGCGGGGGGCATGGCCAGCGACGACGGAGGCGGCGGCGCCGAGGAGCGCGGCGGCGTGAGCAGCGGCGCCAGGCGGTTCGACAGGGTCGGCTCCTCGACCTCGTCCTCGTCCTCGAGGAACGACGCGACCTCCATGCGGCGCACGGTGGGCGCGGCGTGCAGAGCCGGCGGCGGCGGCGGCCGCGACGTCGGCCGCTCCGCGGTCGCTTCGAGATCGAGGTGCGGCGGCTCGGGGATCGCGTTCTCGGTGGGGAGCGCGTGCGGCGCCACGGAGGTGCGGTTGTCGTCGAAGAAGACGTCCACCTCGTCGAGGTCGAACGGATCGGCCTTCGGGCGGACCGACGGCGTCATCGGCGGGCGCATCGACCCGGCGCTCGGCGCCATGGAGGCGCCCGGGGGGAGCGACGTGCGCACCGGAGCGCTGGGCCGCCCGCCGGGACCGAAGAGATCGGCCGGGAGCCGCTGGTTGCTATGGGCGAAGGCCTCCGGACCGAGCTTGGCCAGCGCCTGGAGGTCGATCTCCGGCACCAGGGTCGGCCGTTCGAGCTCCCCCTGGGGCGCTACCTCCAGGTCGTCCAGCGCCTCGCGCGTGGGCTCGTCCGGCGGCGCGACCGG
>JAMFST010000273.1 GCA_026225435.1 Labilithrix luteola | reverse complement strand
TCGTGCTCGGCTCCGGCATTGCCGGACTGTCGTCCGCGGAGATCCTGACGCGGAACGGATACCGGGTGACCGTCGTGGAGAGCGCGGCGGAGCTCGGGGGGGACGCCTCGCGCAGCACGCAGAACTGGCTGCACACCGGCTGGGTGTACGCGACGCTCCCGCACGACTCGGCGATGCGCTCCTGTCATCGCGCGCTGAACCTCTTTCGCCAGGTCTACGATCCGGTGCTGCCGCCCGACATGGTGAACGTCGAGCTGGCCGCGAATGGACGGATGTACACGCCGGTGACGGGCGGCGACGACGCCTGGTTCTCGCCCGAACGGGTGCAGTACCTCTTCGCCCTGGCGACGCGCGACATCCCGCGCGAGGCGCGTGCGTCCTGGGTTCAGCGCCTCGATCGCATCACCTTTCCTCGCCTGCGCGCGCTCGGCTATCCGACCGAGGACTGCCCCGTCGCGCCGGGGGTCGCGCACCTCCTCGAGCTGTGGGAGGAGGCGGAGTATCCCGAGGAGATCCTCGGGACGAGCGGGATCGATCGCTACCGGGTGGTGACCTCCACCGACGCGCGCATGGACAGCCGCGCCATCCTCTCGTCGCTGCTCGCGCTGCTCGGCGAGCGGACCGAGGTGGTGACCGACGCGCGCTACATCCTCGAGCCGGATCCGCGCGACCCGCAGCGCAGCGTCGTCCGCTTGAATGGCGAGGTGTACCGGCCGGATCTGGTGGTCATCGCCGCGGGGAAGAACACGCCCGAGCTGCTCCACGACCTCGGCTGCGGCGCGCTCTCGCGTCGTTTCCGCTCGGTCTGCAGCCCGGTGGTGCTGCTCGACGAGGCGCTCGATCTCCCCAGCTTCATCCGCGTGACTCCCGAGCTGTCGCACACGATGACCCACGTGCGCTGCGTGAGCGGCGGGCGCGAGCTGTCGACCCTCGGCACCTTCCAGACGTTCCCGCTCGACGGAGCGCCCGACGTGGAGTCGTTCGTCGACGGGATGTGCGCCCGCATGGGCATCTCCACCGGCCGGGTCGTGGGCAGCTACTTCGGCACCAAGACGGAGCTGACCGGCGAGGTCACCCGCCAGTACAACCACGCCGTCGAGACGGTGAACGCGAACACCTGCTTCGCCATCGCGGGGAAGTTCTCCCAGTTCCCGCTGCTGGTGAGCGAGCTGGCCGAGCTGCTCGATCTGTCGATCAAGGCGCCGCGGGTGGAGCGGGGGAGCTCGCGCTGTTCCATCGGCGCGACGGCTCCCGAGCTGCTGCTCGAGGGGCATCGCACCGGCCGGATCAGCACCGCGCGGGTGGTGCGCGCCTCCGACTCGCCGATCTCACGCTCGGCGTGAAAGGCGGCGAGGACGGGAAGAGACGGGGCCGCGAGCCTGTTGCGCTCCGATGACGGCGCCCGCCCGAGCTGTTTCGCGCGAGCGTCTCGCGCTCGGCGGTGCGCTGGGGCTGCACCTGCTGGTGCTGGTGCTGATGGCGCGAACGCCGATGGGGCCAGCGCCCGCGTCGGATCGGGCGGAGCCCAGCGCGCCGATGGAGCTGGCGACCGAGTGGATCGAGGCGCCGGAGCTGTCGGCGATCGCGCCGGCCGCCGGGGGTGAAGCGGCTCCGGCCGAGCGATTGTCCGTGGAACGCCCGTCGGGCCCGGCGAGTGCCGCGGGTGCCTCGGCGCTGGCGATCGCGCCGACGATGGGGCAGGCGGCGGCTGCTGCCTCGGTGTCGGCC
>JAMFST010000272.1 GCA_026225435.1 Labilithrix luteola | reverse complement strand
GATCGCCAC
Organism: Labilithrix luteola; assembly: GCA_026225435.1. Classification (GTDB taxonomy): domain Bacteria; phylum Myxococcota_A; class Polyangia; order Polyangiales; family Polyangiaceae; genus JAMFST01. The sequence goes on along the minus strand of JAMFST010000272.1, from coordinate 2,286 downwards.
GGTGGCCGGGGCACACCCCGCGCTGGCCGCACCGCCGACGGCTCCTTCCGCCGCGCCACTGAGCCAGGTGCTCTCCGGAACGGCGCGCGACGACTACGAGTCCGCCAAGCTGGTCTACGCCGAGGGGGACTTCGTCACCGCCGCCATCAAGTTCCGCCGCGCCTACGACGTGTCGCGCGATCCGCGCCTCTTGTGGAACATCGCCGCCTGCGAGAAGGGGGCGCATCATTACAGCAAGGCGCTCGAGCTGGTGGAGCGGTACCAGGCGGAAGGGGCGTCGCTGCTCACCGAGGCGGATCGCCAGGAGGCCGACGGCTTCGCCAACGCGCTCCGGGCGACGACCGACACGATCACCGTCGTCGCCAACATCGGCGACGCGGTGGTGTCGCTCGACGGCGTGATGATCGGCAAGACGCCCATCGCCAAGCCGGTGCGCGTCGACCTGGGCGATCGCCGCCTGCTGGTGAGCAAGGTCGGCTACCAGCCGTACGAGCAGCTCGTCTCCTTCACCGGCAAGGGGGTTGCGCTCACCGTCACGCTCCAGGACATGCTCCACGAGGGCACCTTGCGCATCGACGCCGATCCCGACGCGGCCATCGCCGTCGACGGGCAGCTCATCGCCAGCGGCGGCAGCGCGCTCCGGCTGGCGAGCGGCGCCCACAACGTCCACGTCAGCGCCAGGGGGAAGAAGACCTACGACAGCGACGTGGTCGTGCAGGACGGGCAGACGAACACCGTTCGCGTTCGCCTCGAGAGCGAGAAGAGCGGCGTCGGTCCGTGGCCGTGGATCATCGGCGGCGCGGTCGTCGTCGCCGGCGGCGTGCTGGCGACCTACTTCGCCGTCCACAACAGCGGCACCACCAAGGAGGGGACCGGCACCTGCGGCACCCTCGGCTGCGTCCAGCTCACAAAATAGCCTCTCAGCGCTGTCGACCGCGGCAGCCGTAGGCGAGGATGTCGCCCTGGCGCTCCTTGAGCACCGACGACATCCCCTTGGTGTCGATGTGCGGCAGGCCGGCGCAGGTCGCCGTGAGCTGCGCGTCTTGCACGGCGTAGGGGGCCAGCGACTGCACCACCAGGTTGTTCCAGGTGCCCGTGCGGAGCGAGTCGGCGAGCACGCCGTCGAGCTGCTGGCTGCAGCGCTTGATCGCCGCCGACAGCGGGACGGTCAGCGCCCCTTGCTGCTCCGGCGGCCGCTCGGTGAGCGCGTGGGTCCAGGCGACGTGCAGGCGCGCGCAGGGGAACGCCGGAGCGTTGGCCGCCGCGGTGAGCAAGCCCGGCTCCGCCTGCCCGCCGAGCCAGGCGAGCGTCGCGTCGTTGGCCGCGGCCAGCGCGATCGTCGTGTCGACGCACGAGGAGCTGTCGCGCGAGGTCGGCGGCACGGAGATGAGCAGCGTGCGCGCGTCGGCGCTCGCGTCGGAGGTGCCGATGCCGGTGCACATCGCGGTGCGCGTCGCGCCGTCTGCCAGCCGCTTCACGATGGCCGCGTGCGCCGCCGGACCCACGCTGGCGAGCAGCGTCCCCAGGCTGGCCGCCGGCCCGCCGCTGGTCTGCCGGGCGAGCGCCGCTTCGAGATCCGGAACGAAGGGGACGAGCAGCGGATCCTGCCGCGCCATCGACGACGCGGCGAACTCGGTCCGCTTGGTGTCGGCCAGCCCCCCCTTCAGCAGATTGGTGGCCCAGGCCTGCGAGCGCTTCACCCCGCTCCAGGCGGCGACCATCGCGTTCACGTCGAACTTCGAGCGCGCTTCCAGCAGCTGCGCCGCCTCGGGATCCTTGTCGGCCAGCCGCCCGAGCGCGGCCACGGCCTCGGGCGAGCCCTGGGTGTCCAGCCACTTCGCTTTTCCGCGCGCCTCGGCGTCGGCGACCGTGGACGGATCGCAGCCCGCGACCGCCGCTGCCAGCGTGGCCATGGTCGCGAGCGCCAGCAGCGAGCGCGGCGCCCGCCCCCCCGTGGCCGTCTTCATGCGCCCGGCTGGGCGGTGAGCGAGGGGGCCGAGAGACGCGGCTTGGATTCGGACAGCGTCAGGCGGACAGGGAGGACGATCATGGGGATACCCGAGTGCTGGAGCCGGCGCTGGATGAGGAACGCCGTCTCGTTGTGCAAGATGCGATTGAACGTCGTGTCCTGGTCGAAGAGCAGCTGACCAGCGACGAACAACCCACGCGGGTACTTCAGAATGAGCTCCTGGGCCAAGCGCTCGGCTTCTACGGCCACCTCGATGCCGGTGGCGAAGACCCCCTCGGCGCCCAGGTTCAACGTGCGGGCAAACCTCTTGTACTTCT
>JAMFST010000271.1 GCA_026225435.1 Labilithrix luteola | reverse complement strand
TCGGCGCTCGCGCTGGCCGTCGTTCCCGCCCCCTCCGCGCACGCCGCGGTCGGAGCCCCGCATCCCGCGTCGGTCGCGGCGCATCCCGCGTACCTCCACGCGCTCTCCGATCTTCGCGCCGCGCGCGCCCACCTCCAGCGGCGCACGGGCGACCGGCGCCTCAACTGGAGCGAGGGGACGGCCATCGCCGTTATCGACGCCGCCATCCGCGATATCACGGGGGCGGCGATCGACGACGGCAAGTCGCTCGAGGATCACCCGCCCGTCGACGCCGGTCTCGACTTCAGCGGCCGCCTCCGCCGCGCGCGCCAGCTCCTCGGCACCGCGCACGCGGACGTGAAGCAGGAGGAGGACAACCCGCAGGTCAGGGATCTGCAGCTCAAGGCGCTCGGCCACATCGACGGCGCAGCCGCCGCGGTCGACGTCGGCCTCGCCGAGATCGGAAAGTAGCTCGGAGCCAGGATCGAAACGCCCGGCCTGGCTCAGGGTGACACACGGGATCGCCCCGATTCGCGCTGCTTTTTTTGGCGCAGACGGGGCATGAACGTTGCGACCTCTCCCGGTCGCATGAAGCTCGTCTCCGCCGGAGTAGTCGCTTTTGTTTTCGGTTCAATGGCCGTGGCGACCACGGCGCGCGCCGTGCCTGCCTATCCCCCCTGCCCTCCGTCGCTCGGTGGCTACACCGCGACCGTGCAGGGGAACGACGTCGTCGTCTGCGCGACGGCCATCATCCCGGGTTTCGTCTCGCCCCTCGTGTCGCAACCCGTCACCTGCCCCTCCACCCCCGGGATGGTGCGCGTGGACCTGGCGACTGGATCCACCTCGACGATCTCCGGCGCCTGCGTGCCAGACCCGCGGGACGGCGGTGCCGGCGCGGGCACGCCTTGCTACCTCGACTCGTGCGTGGCGCCCGGGATGTACGAATATGGGTTCGCTACCCCGACCTTCAGTTCATGCAACGGGGAATGCTCCGGTCCGACGACTGGAGAATGGGCGGCCGTGGCCAACGTCACCGAGACCGCGTCGGGCTGCACCCCCTCGCAATCCGGTACGTCACCTGCCGTCTGGGCGGACGCGGGGATCGAGGACGCGGCCGTCCCATGGAGCGCCACGTGCCAGCACGCCCCTTACCCGTACGTGGATGCGGGACCGTACTTTCTCGACGCGGGCACGGTCGCTTCCGCGGCGGATGCGTCACCCGTCACGCCTGACGCAGGCGCAGCTCCGTCCTCGCCGAACGCAGACGCGGGGGTCGACGACGATGGCGATGGAGGCGGCTGCTCCACGACGGGCAGCAGTGGACCGCTGCCGCTCGCGGCCCTCGCCGGCATCGGGTTGGCCTTCGTGATCCGAGCCGCGCGGAGAAAGCGCTAGTCGATATCGCTGCGTCGCCCTCGGTGGAGCGTGCGACAGTGCGCCGCGTGAAGGCACCTGCCACGCCGCCGCCCGCCATCCGCTGGGCCACCCTCGACCAGCTGATCATCGACGACGAGCCGTCCTTCAAGCACGTCGGTCTGTACGGCGACCTCAAGGCGATCCTCCTGCAGGACGGCTACCGATTCCGCGCGCTGGCCGGGGACGCCTCCGGTCGCTGGGATCGCGCGCTCTTCCTGAACCTCACGTTCTGGGGCGCCGACGCGGGCGGGGACGTTCTCCACGAGGAGCGCATCCCCGCCGACGTCGTGGCGCACGCCGCCTGGCATCACCTCGCGGCCCGGGCGCTCGCACCGTCCGGCGTCCCGTCCAGCGAAGAGCCGGGCGCGCCGCTCTCGGCCGACGCGCTCTTCTTCGGCGAGGCCATCGCCAGCTCCTTCGACCTGTACCTCGTCGGTCGCCTGCTCGGTCACGCGCCGCGTTCGACGTTCCTCGAGACGCAGGTGCCGGCGCTCGCTGATGCTGCCGCCGCAGCCGGTCTCGACGACGACGCCTTCGACGCCCTCCTGCAGTCGGTGGCGGCCGATCCGGATCGCGCCTTCGAGGACCTGCGGCAGCTGCTCTTCGACGCTGCGACCACCCTGCTCGGGGCGAAGGACGTCGAAGCGGCGCTCCCCCTGCTGGCCCGCTTCGACGACCACCGCTTCGGCGCCCTGCTCCACCACTACGAGCTATCCAACTGGATCCTCTACGCTCGCGCCTACGCCAGCTCCGCGCTCGAACCGGATCCGACCGTCCGCGCCTTCGACCGCGAGCTGCGCGAGGCGAAGGGGGCGGTCGACGTGCTCGAGAGCCGATGGGTCCGGCCCGCGCTCACGGCGAAGACGTAGTCCTCAGCGGGACGCCGTCTTCGTCTCCTTGGCACTCGCCGGCTTGTCGAGACTCAGCTCGGCGACCGAGTCCTCGAAGTGGACCTTGGTGACCATCAGGGTCTCCTGCGCCGCGACCACGTCGATGGTCGCCTTGCTCAGGCGGTCGGACACCTCGATCAGCTTCTGCTCCAGGCTGTGCATCAGCGGCCCCGCCGTCCGCACCGCCTTCAGGGTGAAGATCTGGTTGTGCAGCTCGTCCATGCGCGTGCGGTACTCGGCCTCCTGATCGTGCAGCGTCTCGAGGTGCTCCTGGGTGTCGGCCATCTGCTTCTGCAGGGCGAGCAGCCCCTCGACCTTCTTCTGCAGCGCCGGGTCGACCACCGCCTGCGAGAGGTACACGCGCACCGCCTCGATCCCCTCGGGGGCGCGCACGTCGATCGTCTTGAACACCGGCGTCGACTCCGCCACCTCGACCTCCGCCTTGCCGTGCGCCGGGATGATCACCTTGAAGAGGTTGGCCGCCCCGAGCTTCTCCGAGGAGAGCGCCTCGCTCTTCTCCAGCGTGTAGCCCGGCGCCACCGTGTGCCGCAGGTAGACCGTCGCCGGCTCGTCCAGGCGGTTGTTGAGCGTGTAGTGCTGCGCGCTGCGGTGCTGCACCTCGGCGCTGAAGATCCCGCGCTGCACGGTGGCCAGCTGGCGGATCTGATCGACCGCGGCGTCCTTCCGCTCGACGACGATCTGCCGGTCGAGCGCGAAGGGGACGAAGGCCGTCGCGCGCGCCGGGATCGGTTCGCTCATCCCCTCGCCGATGAAGCGGCCATCGCCGAAGACGGTGACCGGGCCGGTCTCGAGGACCGAGTCGCTCGGGTTCTTCAGGCGCACGCTCTTGAAGGCGAACTGCGCGTTGCCGCGCGCGCTCTCCGGGTCGAAGAGGTAGACCACCTCCCCCTCGGTGCTGCCGTGGAGGACCGAGACCATCGCCGACGAGCCGCGCGCGACCGAGGTGACGTTGCCCGACTCGAAGGCCGAGGTGCCGATCGGCTCGGTGGCCAGCGGATCGGCGGCGGCGGCGTCCTTGGCGGCGGCCGCCTGGCCAGCGAGTGTAACGCCGTTACCGGCACCGTTCGCCGCCGGCGATCCCTCGACGAGGCGCACGCCGCCGTCGTGACCGGACTGCTCGCCGCGCCCGACCGCGACGACCTGGCTCGGGTCGACGCCGCGGGCGACGAGCTGGGCGCGCAGGTGATTGGCGCGCTCGAGGCTCTGGGTTTCCTTGTTCGCGTCGTGGTTCGAGGCAAAGCCCTCGACGGTCACCGGCGTAGACGACTGCTTCACCCGCTGCGCCAGGATGTCGACCGCGCTCGGCGGCTGCGGCTGCGGGTAGTCGGTGGCCGAGGCGGCCGGTGCCGCGCTGCTCGCCGAAGCGACGCCCGCGTGCCGCACCGTCCCAGCGCGATCCTTCTTCCGCGCCGACTTGTCGACCGGCGCCGGCTCCTGGTCATCCCCGCCGCCGAGCTTCCTCGGCCTTGCCGCCGCAGCCGCGGGCGCGTCGGCGATCTCCGACTCATCGAGCTCGGCCACCAGCGTCTTCGGCGTGCCGTACGTGGAGTCGCCCATCGGCGGGGCGATGGCGATGAGGCTGTTCGGCTGCAGCGTCTCGCGCTCCACCAGGCGGATCGACTGCAGGTCGAAGCGGAAGCTGAGCGCCGAGCTCGATCCGACGCCCAGGCGCACCTGGTTCCAGTCCTCGCCGCTGGTGTTGTCGACGATGGCCCAGGCCTCGAGGTTCACCTTGCCCCCCTTGTCGAGCATCACCCGGTAGCTCGGCTTCCAGGAGGGCGCCTCGGTGACGTAGGACAGCTTGAGGCGGTGCGTCGTGGGCGTGGAGAGCCCGAGGCGCATGTCGATGAGCCCCGTGCCCGCCTGTCCCGCGACGCTGGCCGACCGGGTCGGATAGGAGACCGGCGCGGGCTTGCCGGTCTGCGCGTCGACCACCGTGAGCGACTTCAGGAAGTCGTCGACCTTGTCGGCGGGCACCTTGAGGTCGAGGTGGTCGCCCGTCACCTCCGCGGTCCGCTCGAAGTACGCCACGCCGTTGCGGTACACCACCACCCGGCCGAGGGTGGTCTCGTCCCCGCGGACGTAGCTGCTGCCGGCACCGCATCCGGTGAGAGCGGTGGTGGCGACGAGAAGGAACGGGAGCGCGGTGCGGGCGACGGGCATGGGCTTGCAAACGGCCCAGCACGACAAAGGATCTCTACCCGCTCAGGATTTCCGGAATACGCTGCTCCGTACCAAGGAGGCACGCTGTCATGGCCAAGGGGATCGAGAAGTCGAAGAAGGACAACAAGCCGAAGCTCTCCACCAAGGAGAAGCAAAAGAAGAAGAAGGAAAAGCAGGCCACGAAGTGAGGGCCGCTCGGCTGGGCGGGAGCTGAACGCGAGGTTTCAGGAACGAAGCCCGCTCATCTCGCCCAGCCGATCTCTGCTGCCGTCGCCGGGCCCACCGCAAGGTCGTCGAGGCTCGCCGGCACCACCTCCTCGGAGGGAGAGAGCGGCCGGTTGCGCGCCATCACCTCGGCGAAGCGCTGCGGGTAGAGCGGCACCAGCGTCGGCTCGGCCAGGCCGTCGGGCACCAGCGAGCGGCCGCTGGCGTCGTACTTGTCGCTGGCGCCGAGCGTGTGGAACAGCTCGTGGGTCGCCACGAACAAGGTGAAGTCGGCCATCGACGCGTCGAGCTCCACGCTCACCGTGCCGACGCGCCCATCCTGCTCGCTCTCCCCTTCCACCATCGTGCGATCGCGCCGCACCGGTGGGCGCACCACCACGTAGAGACGCGAGTCGAAGTCCGAGGCGGTGAGCCCCGCGGCCTCGTCCACCGGCCGGACGTAGCGCCAGAGATCGTAGGTGTGGCGCGCAAGATCGACGAACCCGGTCCCCTCGGCCGACGGCGGCGGCGCGGCGACGTCGACCGGGCCGAACAGGCGGAAGGAGAACGGGTGGGGCGCGCCCGGGCGGTAACGGTGCAGCTCCTCGGTGAGCCGCGCGTCGAGAGCGGGGAGGCGGGCGTGGAGCGCCGGGAGCGCGTCGGGGGCGAGCGGACCTTGCGCCGGGTCGCGCAGCAGGACGAGCGCCACCGAGAGCGTGTGGTCCCAGGTCTTGCGCGCGCGACGGCTCTGTACGTCGCGCGCGGCGTAGAGGATGACGCCGGCGAGGATGACCAGCAGCACGGCCACGCGCACGCGGTAGAACGTCCCGCCCGCGCCGGTCACGATCGCGGGCTCGTTCGTCGCGCGGCTCGCTTCACCAGCCCATCGTAAGCGCGCTTGAGCGCGATGAAGGTCGCGGTGTCGCCGCCGTGATCGGGGTGCAGCTCGAGGGCGCGACGGCGAAACGCGGCCTTCACCTCGGCGAGGCTCGCCTCGGGCGGGACGCCGAGCATCGCGTGGGGGTCGACCGGTCGCGGAAGGCCGCGCGAGGTGAGCGACGGGTCGGCGCTCGTCTTTCGCGCCACGAACGGTGGCAGACCGGCGCGCACGCGGAGCCAGGCGCCCGCCCAGCGTCGCTCGACGAGCTCGAGCGTGCGCCCGGCTGCCGCCTCGGCCGCCTGGAGCGCCTCTTCCTCCGTTCGCGCCCCTCCATTCCAGGCGTCGGGGGGTCGAAACGGGTCCTCCGTCGGCGTTCCGGTCCACCAGGCGCACCAGAGGAAGCGGCGGCGCTTGGTCCGGGTGACGCTGCACAGCGCCCGGGAAAGCTGCGCTTCCGCCATGAAAAGAGCACCTAGCGCAGGGGCGCTCCGGCCGCACGGATCGCGGGAACGTCACGACGCAGTGCGTATCGTTCGTTTTGCGAGCCAGTCTGCGA
>JAMFST010000270.1 GCA_026225435.1 Labilithrix luteola | reverse complement strand
TGCTGGTGGAGGCGCGGAACGCTTTGGTGGGTCCGGAGGAGTGGCGGCACTCGGCGAAGTGGCAGCTACAGTGCCCGACGAAGGTGCGAAAGGCACTGTCGTCGCCGTTGTCGCCGTCCCGGGCGTCGTAGCGGGCGCGACGGCCGACGCGGCGCTCACCGCTGGATCGGCCGGGCTCGATCGCCGGATCACAAACCACCCTCCAATCAGGGCAACGAGGACGATGGCGCCTAGCCCGTACAAGGCGACCCGTTCACGTCGTCGTTGCTCCCTGACCACATGGAACATATCGGGTCCCGTGGCGACGTCCTCTTGCAGCGACGGAGCCCTCGTCGCCGGCCGCGGAAGGGGCACAGTTACCGCGGAGGCATCGTCCGGGTCGGAGCCCGCTTCCGAGGGAATTCCATCCGGAGACGTGATGTCGAGCAGGATGCGATCGAGCTTGGGATCGGTGGTCGCCGCGGGGAGCGCGTGCGGCGCGACGGAGTGCGCCGCAAAGCTTTCTCCGTTCGTGGATGCGGTCTGCTTCGGCTCGGGCCGGAAGTGCCCCTCGCTTCGCAGCCCACCCAGGATGCGGTCCAGGTCTTCCGCGCCTTCCTTCGCCGCGGTCACGTCCTGCCCGGCGCGGCCCTGGGCGGGGCCCGGGTCGGTGTCAGCCTCGATCGACCGCGCACCCGTCGGGTCGGTGTCTTCGCCTCGCGCTGTCACTGGGCACCTCGCGCGGGCACCGACGGTCGCTGTTCGCCGCTATTCTGAGCGGGGCTCGTGCGCGCTTTCGATTCGAGCGCCATCAAGACAGCGCCGCCGAGGGCGAGCGCGAAGATGATGCCTGCCGCTGTGAGCACCCAGTCCACGTCGAGACGATACCGCCGTTTCAGCGGAGTCTGCGGGGTGAGGAACCACGGCGCACCATCCACCTCGGTCCGCGCGTCGTGAGGACGCGGACGAACCTCGCGCATAGACGACACCTTCTCCTGGTGTTTCGCCGGCGCCGGCGTCGCCTCGGGTTCGGGCAAAGGCTGCGTGCCCTGGGGACCGACACCTTCGCTCCGGGCGTTGTTCTGCACGCGCGACTGCAAGGTCCGCGTCACCGCCACCCTGTCGACCGCGGCGTCTTCGCTGAGCGAGGCCGCCGCGCGTGCCTCGGCTGCGTCCCCAATATCCAGGTCGAAGTCGAGGCGGTCGGTCGCCATCGCCAGCGGCGCGGAGACGTCGGCCTCACCGGTCGCAGTTGCGGACGGCTTGGTCGCCGCGAAGGCATCCGGCGGCTCGCTCGGCAGCTGCGCAGGCGTGAGCGGAAGCGCCGAATCCGACGAGGGTACACCGAGGGCGCTGACCGCCGTTTCGAGCATCTCGTCGGTCTTGTTGAGATCTTGAGGAAGAAGGACGGCGTGCTTGCTCCGTAGCTCTGCGAGCCCCGCCATGAAGGCGTAGGCGGTGTGCGGGCGCTTGGAGGGATCCTTCGAGAGCGCGGCGAGGAGGGTGCGCTCGACCTCCCGGGGAACGTCGACGATCTCGCGAAGCGGACGTGGCGCCTCATTCAGGTGCGCCCGCGCGTACTCGACCACTC
>JAMFST010000269.1 GCA_026225435.1 Labilithrix luteola | reverse complement strand
GGTGGTCCACCAGGTCGAGGAGCTGTGGATGAAGGAGGCCGACGACGAGGTGACCCGCCTGGTCGCCGCGCTCGACGCCGATCAGCTGGAGCTAGCTCGGTTCGGGCTGCACCGCATCTTCCTCCTCGAGACCTTGATGGGCGAGCAGCTGCGCTTGCTCGAGACGCTGCCGCCGGTCGCCTACTTCCGCATCCGCGCCGGGCTGGGGCACGGCTCGGGCTCCGAGTCGCCGGGCTTCAACCGGCTGCTCCAGAGCTCCAAGAAGGTGGCCGAGAGCTTCGCCAAGGCGTGTCAGCGCCACAAGACGACCGCCGAGATCCTCGTGCGCGAGCCGGAGAGCAACCGCGCGCTGTCCGGCGTCGCCGAGGCCATGATCGACGTGGATGCGGCCTTCCAGGCGTTCCGCTACCGCCACCTCGCCCTGGTGCGCCGGATCATCGGGCAAGCCACGCCGAGCTTGAAGGGGAACCCCATCGACCTGCTCGAGAAGAACATCCGCTTCCAGTTCTTCCCGGTGCTGTGGGCGGCGCGCGAGGCGCTCTTCAAGCAGTTCGAGCCCGGTGAGCTCAAGACATGACCCACGAGCCGGATCTGCTGGCGCGGCGCGCCGACTTCCCCTCGCTCGAGCGCGGGGTGCACCTCATCAGCCACTCGCTCGGCGCCATGCCGGCTCGCGCGCGGGAGCTGGCGACGCAGTACCTCGACGAGTGGGAGAACGACTCGATCAACGCCTGGTCCACCTGGCTGCCGGCGGTGCGCTCGCTGGGTGATCGCATCGGCGAGGTGCTCGGCGTCGCGCCCGGCACCGTCGCCATCTTCAACAACGTCTCCAGCGTGCAGGCGAGCGTCGCCAGCTGCTTCACCTTCGACGGGAAGCAGTTCGGCGGGCGGAACAAGATCGTCTACGACGACCTCAACTTCTCCACCGTGCACTACGTCTGGCAGGAGCAGGTGCGCCGCGGGGCCGAGCTGTGCGTCGTGAAGTCCGACGGCGTGAACGCGCCCATCGACGCGCTGTGCGAGGCGATCGACGAGCGCACCTTGCTGGTCCCCATCAGCCACGTCCTCTTCCGCTCGAGCGCGATGTACGACGTTCCCAAGGTCGTCGCTCGCGCCAAGGAGATGGGGGCGATGGTGCTGCTCGACTGCTACCAGTCGGCCGGCACGGTCCCTCTCGCCATCGAGGCCTGGGGGGTCGACATGGCCTGCGGCGGCTCGGTGAAGTGGGCCTGCGGTGGTCCGGGCGCGGCGTACCTGTACGTCAAGCCGAGCCTCCTGCCGGAGATGCGCCCGATGTCCACCGGCTGGTTCGGTCACGCCGAGCCGTTCGCCTTCGACATGGGGCCGATGCGCTACGCCGAGGACGCCTGGCGCATGATCGGCGGCACCCCGGCGATCCCCGCGGTGTACAGCGCGCGCGCCGGCTGGGACATCATCGCCGACGTCGGCGTCTCCGCCATCCGCGACAAGAGCCTGCGGCAGACGCGCGAGCTGCGCGGTCTGGTGCGCACGCGCGGCTTCCAGGTCAACACGCCGGAGAGCGACGACGCGCGCGGCGGGACCATCTGCTTCGACTTCGCCGGCGCCGAGGCGGTCTCGCGCGAGCTGTCGCGGCGCAAGTTCTTCCACGACTACCGCCCGCGCTGCGGCCTGCGCGTCAGCCCGCACCTGTACACGACCGACGAGGAGATCCGTCGCTTCTTCGAGGAGCTCGACCAGGTCCGCGCCAGCGGCCCGTCAGAGACGGGCAAGACCGGCGGCTACGGCTAGAACATCACCCCATCGGAGACGTACAAACCGATGGGGAAGCCGGGGTTCGCGCTGAGCGCGTCGGGGGAATAGGCCGCGTCGATGCGGAAGACCGCGGCCTGCCCCCACTGGAGCAGGATGCCGAGCCCCGAGCCCCACTTGAGGCCGAGGCCGTGGCCGTCGCGCGCGTTGGTGAACGTGTAGTCCGACCACAGGCGCCCGGTGTCGAAGAACACCGAGTTGCCGATGTGGAAGTCCTGCGAGAGGAGCCGCAGCTTGACGAGCATCGTGCGCACCTCCACGTTGCCGATCGCCTTGAGCGGGCCGTAGTAGCGGCCGAGCGGCACGCCGCGGATCCCCTGGGCGCCGCCGGGCATGTCGTTGGTGATGAACGGCCCGGCGGTCGACATGTCGAAGAAGGGGACGTGCCCGAACTCGGCGTCGAGCACCGCGCGCGCCGCCAACGTCATCGGGTGATTCACCGAGTGACTGATGGGGACGTAGCCGGCGAAGATGGTGC
>JAMFST010000268.1 GCA_026225435.1 Labilithrix luteola | reverse complement strand
GGAGGTGAAGAAGGTCAGCTGCGCCGGCGCGCGCCACCAGCCGAAGCCCAGCGCGCACAGGACGAGCGCCGCCGCGAGCATCCACGCCGCCTGCTGCGGGCGACCGAGGCCGCGCGACCCGGTGCGGCTCGCCGCGAGGCTGCCGAGGAAGCGCGCGCGCCCCTCCTCCTGATCGAACGGGGCGTCGGTGTCGCGCCAGGCCTGGAACAGCGCCTCCGCCGGCGGACGAGACGGGCGATCGTTCATGACTTGATCCCCCCGGTCGCGTCCTTCGTCCACGCATCGAGCGCTGGCCGGTTCTTGGCGCGGGTGAAGAACTTCTCCTCACCGCGCGCCAGCCGCCGGCGGAACGTGGCCATCGACAACCCCATCGCCTGGGCGCCATCCTCGAGCGACATCCCCTCGACCCGCTGCAGGACGAAGGCGATCCGCTCCTCCGGATCCATCGCCCCGAGGATGGCGTAGGCGTCGCCGAGCGCCGCGCGCAGCTCGGTGTCGGCCTCGAGGCGCGACGAGACCTGCGACACCGCCTCGGGCACCTCCTCCGGCGCGAGGAAGCGCAGCCACTTGCCGCGCCGCCGCTTCTGGAAGCGGATGTGCACCGTGCGCACGGCGATGCCGAACATCCACGAGCGCAGCACCTGCGGATCGCGCAGCTGCCCGAGCGACTCGAGGGCGCGCACGAAGACGTCGTGCACCGTGTCGGCGAGATCCGGATCCGGCCCCATCAGCCGGAAGACGATCCCGTGGATGTCGCGGGCGTAGCGATCGTAGAAGGCGGCGCCGGCGTCGGCCCGCTTCTCCTTGAGCGCGGCGACCAGGTCGGCGGCGTCGCCGTCGAAGGGGAGGGACCGCAGCACACCCCGAGCCGGCCGCGGGATGGCGGGGATGGCCGGCATCGCCTGGCCGACGATGCCGGCGAGCGGCGGGCGAGACATCGTCGCCGGAGTCACGGCGGACGTCGGCGCCACTTCGCCGAGGCGGGGATCGGTCGAGATTCGCTTCACGGCCCGGCTCACATCTCGTAGGTCACGCCGCGCACCGGGGGATGCTCACCTTTTTCAGCGCAAAAGAAAATGAGCAGGCGCGACCGCTCCGCGTGACGTACGACAGCATGACGCCCCCTTTGCCGTTCTCCTGCCGGTCGAAGCTCAAACGGTCGCTCTCGGTCGTACCGCTCATGTGCGCGCCGGTGGTCGCGGCGATGACCGTGGCCGCCTGCGGATCGAGCGACCTCGATCCCATCGAGTCCGTCTCGCCCGCCGAGACCACGGGTGACGGCGGCACCACCACCGGCACGGGTAACCTCGACAGCGGCGCATCGGGTAGCGACGCCACCGGCGACGCCACCACGTCGCCCGTCACGGGCAGCGACGCGGGCCACGGCACCGACGGCGGCGGAAACAGCGGCGCGTCGACCTGCAAGCGCGGCATCGCCTCCAACTCCACGCCGCCGGTGGCGCTTGCCCCCAGCGGATCGAACCCCGGCGTGACCTGGTGGTACGACTGGTCGAACGAGCCGGCCGACGCCGGCGCCCCCTTCGAGTTCGTCCCGATGATCTGGGGGAGCGCCGGGCTCTCCGGCCCCGTCCCGTCCGGCGCGAAGTACCTCCTCGGCTTCAACGAGCCGAACTTCACGGCGCAGTCGAACCTCACGCCCACCCAGGCGGCCGCGGACTGGCCCAAGGTCGAGGCGCTCGCCAAGGCGGCCGGTGTCCCCATCGTCTCCCCGGCGGTCAACTACTGCGGCAGCCCCTCGGACAGCTCCGGCTGCAGCGATCCCGCCGTCACCGATCCGTACACCTGGCTGACCGACTTCATGGACGCCTGCCCGGGCTGCGAGGTCGATGCGATCGCCATCCACTGGTACAACTGCGACCTGCCCTCGCTGCAGGCGTACATCGAGGGGAACACCAGCACCGGCGGCGGGCTCGCCGGCTTCGTGCAGTTCGGCAAGCCGATCTGGGTGACCGAGCTCGCCTGCAGCGGCTCGAGCAGCGAGGCCGACAACGAGACGTACATGAAGGCCGCCGTCCCGTACCTCGAGGGGAGCCCGTACGTGCAGCGCTACTCGTGGTTCAGCGCCGGCCCGATCCCCAACGCGCTCCTGGTCGACAGCAGCAACGCGGTGACCGCTCTCGGCAAGCTCTACGCGTCCTTGCCCCAGACGAGCTGCGACTGACTCGCTGACGGGTCGAGCGACAAAGCGAAGCGGGCGGCAGCGCGATTCCGCTGCCGCCCGTTTGCTTGCTCGTACGTCGCGGCGGACTACTTCGCGGCCGGCAGACGGAGCGCGCGGACGGCGTCGATGGCGGACTGCGGGACCGCCGCCGGGAGAGACGGGAGCAGCGGCGCGATCGAGCTGGGGACCGCGCTCGGATGGACCATCCCGAGCTGCACGGTGCGCGACGCGACGTCGAGGAGCACGAGGAAGTAGCGGTAGCCGCTCTCTGGCCGGCGGAAGGCGACGCTGGGGCCCGAAGCCGGTGTGGCCACGACGCCGCCCGTAGCCTCGGAGTTGTTCGTCTTGTCGACGAGGTCGACCGCCGGCCCCCACGCTCCGGCGTCGCACGCCGAGCCACACGGCCCCTGGCCGACGTAGCCGGCGTAGTCGATCATGTCGGTGCTGAAGACGTCGAGGTTCTTCGACGAGTCGTTGTCGTTGACCACCTCGAACACGTTGAACTGCCCGCAGCCGTCGGCGAGGTAGCCCTTCGTCTGGTCCTTCGCGTAGCACTGGCAGCTGACGTACGAGCCGGCGCGCACCAGCTCGCCGACGCTGAGGCCGATCCAGGGGGCGTCGTACCAGTTGCCGGTGTTCGTGGTGGAGCACGGGTTGGGGACGTCGGTCGCGTGCGGCATCGACGCGAGGATGACGAACAGCTTCGAGCCGGACCAGCCGTCGTAGGCCTTGTGACCGCTGGGGGGTGGCGGGCAATACGGCGAGCTCCCCGAGCCGCAGGGGAACACCTGGCTGGTCGACACGTTCACCAGGCACTCGGTGCCGACGCTGCCGGGAAAGCCGGCGCTCTCGGTGCCGTTGCCGTCGAAGGCGATGCCCGCCGACGTCGGTGGCGCGCCGCCGGTCCCTTGATCCCACGAGGAGACGAGCGC
>JAMFST010000267.1 GCA_026225435.1 Labilithrix luteola | reverse complement strand
GTGGATGTGCTAGCAAACGGACCGTGAGCGCCTCTTTCAACCGGTTCAGCGGTACGCCGTCCTACCTCACCAACGAGTCCCTCGAGGCTGCGGTCAACTGCGCCCTCGCGCTCGAGCGGCCCCTTCTC
Source organism: Labilithrix luteola (assembly GCA_026225435.1). Classification (GTDB taxonomy): domain Bacteria; phylum Myxococcota_A; class Polyangia; order Polyangiales; family Polyangiaceae; genus JAMFST01. The sequence goes on along the minus strand of JAMFST010000267.1, from coordinate 4,743 downwards.
GTGAAGGGCGAGCCGGGCACCGGCAAGACGCTCCTCGCCGAGGCCATCGCCGAGAGCCTGGGTATGCCGATCATCCACTGGCCGGTGAAGTCGACCACCCGCGCCCAGGACGGCCTCTACGTCTACGACACCGTGCAGCGCCTCTACGACGCGCGCTTCGGCGAGGGCGACGTGAAGGACATCCGCCATTACATCAAGATGGGCCCCATCGGCCGCGCGTTCTCGGCGCCTACGCGTACCGTCCTCCTCATCGACGAGGTCGACAAGGCCGACATCGAGTTCCCCAATGACCTCCTCCACGAGCTCGATCGCATGCACTTCACCGTGCAGGAGACGGGGGACGAGGTGCGCGCCAAGGAGCGCCCGGTGGTCGTCATCACCTCGAACAACGAGAAGGAGCTGCCGGACGCCTTCCTTCGCCGCACCGTCTTCCACTTCATCGACGTCCCCGACCAGGAGCTGATGAAGCGCATCGTGCGGGTGCACCACCCGAAGCTGGAGCAGGAGGTCGTCGACCAGGCGGTCGTCGCCTTCTACGAGCTGCGCGCCATCCCGCGCCTGCGCAAGCGCCCGTCCACGAGCGAGCTGGTCGACTGGCTGACCGTCCTGCGACGCGCCGGCGTCGGCAAGGAGCGCCTGGTGAAGGAGCTGCCGTTCCTGGGAGTGCTGCTCAAGAAGGAGCAGGACATCGAGACCTTCGGCGCGGCCAGCAAGAAGGGCGGAAGCTGGCGGCAGTAGGTCACGTCGCGGCGCCTGCCTAGCTCTTCCGTTTCCCATTGGCGGGGGATGCAAAGAAGTGTAACTGCCCCGGTTTCCTCGCACCTTGCGAGGACATCGCCGGGGAGGCGCATCTTGAACAAATTTTCCTGGATTGGTCTTGGCGGCCTCGCCCTCGTGGCGAGCATGGTCGGCGTCGCGTGCGGTAACTCGACCGACGATGACGACGGCACTGGCAGCGGCGGCAACGGCTGCACCACGCCGACGACGTCGAAGACCGACGGCAGCACCGCCTGCGAGCCGCAGTGTGAGGCGAACGAGCACTGCAGCACCTCCGGAGTCACCTGCATCGACGGCTGCACCAGCACCGCCAACTGCGGCGAGGGCGAGTACTGCGACATGACCGCAGCGACGCACGACCTCGAGGGGACCTCGACCGGCCTGTGCCGCACGCCCCCGGTCTGCACCACCACGACCACCTCCACGAACGACTCGGGGACGGGCACCACGACCACCACCGTCACGGGCTCGGTGACGAGCTGCATCTCCGGCGCCGGCACGATGAGCGCGCCCACGTCGGCCTGTACCAGCCTGCAGAACTGCGTCGAGACCAGCTGCGACACGCAGTTCAAGGTCGCGCTCGGCGACGACTGGGCCAGCGGAACGGTCGGCGGCGACTGCGAGGCGTTCTACGCCTGCGACGCGGCCAACGGCTGCAGCGACACCGCCGAGCAGGGCTGCTCCTCCAGCCTCACCGCGAGCTGCACCACTGCGCTCACCAACGTCACGAGCTGCATCGAGAGCTCCTGCTCCAGCCAGGAGTCCGCCTGCGAGGCCAGCCTCGGCGGCGGCGTGTCCATCACCATCGACGCGGGCACCACCGCCCCGAGCAGCGCCTGCACCTCGCTCGTCGCCTGCTGCCGCGCCATCACCGACTCGGCCGACCAGGAGGAGTGCGCCTCCATCGCCGGCAGCAACGACAGCACCGCCTGCCAGGACGGTCTGAACATGTTCGAAGCCAGCAACGAGTGCCCCTGACAACGTTGTCCGACCAGTAACAAAAGCGGCACCGCGCGCGCATCGTCTCCCTTTCTCGGACGAAGCGCGCGTGTCATGACCTGACGCGCGGATGCCGCTCGTCTACCTGCCCGATGCGGAAGCGCTCTTCTCGTGGGGCGACGACCCGACGCTGCGCACGCTGCCCGCGCTCGAGGATCTGGCGCGCTCGGCGCCCCGCACGAGCGCGGACCTGGTGACGCCGGACGGGCGACGCGACGTGCAAGGCGCGCAGCTCCCGTTGCTCGAGGCGGTGAAGCTGCTGGCGGTGGTGGCGGCGGCGCAGGTCGACGCGCTCTCGGCGTCGGTGGCGGCGTGGACGCTGGCGAGCAAGCTGGCAATGGATCTGGTCGCGCGCGAACGCGTGGTGCCCACGCTGGTGACGGTGAACGGGGCGAGCCCTCCGCGCATCGAAGCGCGCTGGGCGGTGGCGCTGTCGGCCACCCTCGACGCGGCGAAGATGACGGCCATCGCGCGCAGCATGCCCCCTTCGGCGCACGCGCTGTCGTTGACGGGGACCGACGTGTGGGCGGCGCAGGCTCTCTTGCGTGCCTTCCTGGACGCGGTGGTCGACGCGATCGTCCGCGCGAGCCACGGAGCGCCCGCGCTGCCGAGCGAGGCGGCTCCGTGGGATCGGCGCTGGCAATCGGCGCTCGCGGGCCCCTCGCGGAGCTTCGTCGTGCGCGGGATCGCCGAGCGCTCGCTGGTACGCGATCTGGTGCGCTGGAGCGAGCCGGCGCTGGGGGAGCGACACGGTCTGCGCGCCTGCTTCCGTCTCGAGCTGCCGGTGGACGAGGAGGGCAACGCCGTCCTCGGCGCGCCCTTCGTGATCCGCTTTCTCCTCCAGTCGCCCGACGATCCCAGCTTGCTGCTCACCGCGGCGGAGATCTGGGGCCTGCCGGGGCGCACGCTCGAGGCCTTCGGCAAGGCGTTTCGCGATCCGCAGGAGTCGCTCCTGGCGGAGCTCGGTCGCGCCGCGCGTGTCTACCCTCCACTGCGCGACGCGCTGCAGACCCCGCGACCGGACCGACTCGAGCTCGACGCCATCCGAGCCTGGAGCTTCCTCGGTGACGGGGCGGCCGCGCTCTCGGAGGCGGGCTTCGGGGTCATCCTCCCCGCCGACCTCACGCGCGCCGGGAGACGCCGGCTGCGCATGCGCATGCAGCTGGGGAAGAAGTCGAAGGTCTCCGGGGTGGTGCGGACCGAGTCGGACTTCTCGCTCGACAAGCTGGCGACGGTCGACTGGCAGGGGGTCGTCGACGACCAGACGCTGACCTACGCGGAGATCGAGGCGCTCGCTTCCCAGAAGGCGCCGCTGGTGCGCTTTCGTGGCGCGTGGATCGCCGTCGACGCCCGCGAGCTCGACGAGCTTCGCCGGCGCATGGCCGCCGGGCAGACCCAGCTCCCCTTGCTCGAGGCGCTGCAGGGGGCGCTCGCCGGAGAGGTGCAGGACGGGCTGTTCACCGTGTCGGTCTCCGCCACCGGGTGGTTCGCCGAGTGGCTCGACACCTTGCGCGGCGGTGGCTCGCAGACGTTGCCGCCGCCGCGCGGTCTCCTGGCCACGCTGCGCCCCTACCAGGCGCGCGGCCTCGACTGGCTCGTCACGCTGGCCAGGCTCGGACTGGGCGCGTGCCTCGCCGACGACATGGGGCTGGGAAAGACCATCCAGCTCCTCGCCTTCCTCCTCCACCGACTCGAGCACGCTCCCCACGATCGGCGGCCGGCGTTGCTCGTCGTGCCGACGTCGGTGCTGGGGAACTGGGAGCGCGAGGCGGCGAAGTTCGCCCCATCGCTCACGCTGGTGCCGCACTACGGGCCGCGGAGGACCCGGAGCCCGGACGACTTCCCCCTGCGCGCGGGGACGCTGGTCATCACCTCGTACGGCACCTTGCTGCGGGACGCCGAGCTGATGGCCAGCGTGGACTGGGCGGTCGTCACGCTCGACGAGGCGCAGAACATCAAGAACTCGCTCTCCAAGGTGTCGAAGGCCGCGCGCGCCTTGTGCGGGACGCATCGCTTCGCGCTCACTGGCACACCGGTCGAGAATCGGCTCGCCGAGCTGTGGTCGATCCTCGACTTTGCCAACCCCGGGCTCCTGGGGAACATGTCGCAGTTCGGGCGCACGTACTCCGTCCCCATCGAGCGCCACGGCAACGAGAAGGCGGCCGAGCGGCTGCGCAAGCTGACCGGCCCGTTCGTGATGCGACGGTTGAAGACGGATCCGGCCATCGTCCCCGACTTGCCGGCGAAGAACGAGATGAAGGTCGTCTGCACGCTCACGCGCGAGCAGGTCACCCTGTACAAGGCGGCGGTCGATGACGCCTTCCTGGAGATGGCGGAGAAGGGCCTGGAATCCGTCGGCGGGATCATCCTGAAGCTGCTCACGCGGACCAAGCAGATCTGCAACCACCCGGCGCAGCTCCTCGGCGAGAGCGGCCCTTTGCCGAAGCGCTCGGGCAAGCTCGCCCGGCTGACGGCGATGCTCGAGGAGGCGGTGTCCGCGGGCGACAAGGCGCTGGTCTTCACCCAGTACAAGGAGATGGGCGACATGCTCGTCGCGCACCTCGAGGCGGCGCTCGGCGTGGAGGTGATCTTCCTCCACGGCGGGACCACGAAGAAGGAGCGTGACGAGCTGGTGCGCCGCTTCCAGGAGCAGGGGCACCGCTCGCCGCGGATCTTCGTCCTCAGCACCAAGGCCGGCGGCGTCGGCTTGAACCTCACCGCGGCGAGCCACGTGTTCCACTACGACCGCTGGTGGAACCCCGCCGTCGAGGATCAGGCCACCGATCGCGCGCATCGCATCGGCCAGATGCGCGCGGTGCAGGTGCACAAGCTGGTGTGCGACGGCACCGTGGAGGACAAGATCGACAAGCTGGTCGAGAAGAAGCGGGCGCTCGCCTCCAAGGTGGTGACCGCCGGGGAGCGGTGGCTCGCCGACCTCGACGTGGAGGAGCTGCGTGACCTGGCCGG
>JAMFST010000266.1 GCA_026225435.1 Labilithrix luteola | reverse complement strand
GGCTCGTGCACCGAGACGGTCTGCAAGGCGGGTACGCCGACGCCGACGAACCTGGCCAACGGCACGGTGTCGACGCCGGCCGCGCCGGGCTCCTGCACGCAGATGACGTGCACCAACGGCGTGGCCGGGCCATCGAACGTCGCCGATGGCACCGTGGTGGTCCAGCCCGATCCGACGACCTCGACGTGCATGGAGTCGGTCTGCATGGCGGGTGTCGCCACGCCGACCATCGACCCGCTTCCGCAGGCGTGCACGGTCGGCGGTGCGCCGGGCAGCTGCGACGCCACCGGGACCTGCAACCCGAACTGAATCAGTCGCAGCCCGGCAGCCCCTCGCCCTTGCCGATGAGGCAGGGGACGCACTTGTCGCGCGGGCCCGGGCAGCTCCCCTGGAGCAGCGCACGCTCGCCGAGGTCACCGGTGAAGCAGGAGTCGACGCAGACGCCGCTCCCCTCCGCCGAGCTGCAGGAGACCGGGTCATTGTTGACGAGCGAGCTCGGGACGCACGAGTAGTCGGGCGGGCAGACGTTCTGCTCCACGTTGCCGCGCTGGCTGGCGGGGATGTTGTCGCCCTGGAGGCAGACGCCTTGCGGCGGCCCCTCGGTGGGGCAGCAGAGCTGCGGCGTGGTGGCGGCGGGGGTGCTGGCGCCCGCCTCGGCAGCTCCGCACGCGTCCTGGTGCACGCCGATCGGCTGGCAGAACGGGGTGTCGGTTCCGTTCAGCGGGTTCACGCAGGGGACGCAGCGCTCGTCGCTGGTGCAGGCGTCCTGGGTGAGCTGCGCCTTCTCCTTGGCGATCTCGGCGATGAAGAGGCTGGCGCAGGCGCCCGGCTTGCCGATGACCGAGGTGCACGTCTTGAGCGGCGTCGTGCCGCCAGCCGAGAGGACCGCATCGGGCACGCAAACCTGGGCGCTCGCGCACCCGGCCGTGGGGAGCGTGCCCATCGTCGGGACCTTGTCGGCGTCGTAGCAATGTCCACCGGTGCCGCCCGCCGTCGCGCCGCAGACGGTGAGCGTGGAGAGATCGGGCGTGACGAACGGCGAGTCGCAGCTGAGCGACGCGGTGGTCGTGCTGACCGAGTCGTCGTCGTCGTCGCCGTTGTAGATGAGATGGACGGGGCTGCCGATCGAGCAGGCGGAGACGACCGCCGCGCCCGCGAGCATCACCAGCGTCCGCATCGAGGTGCTCACTCGTCGCAACCGGCGACGCCGCGCCCCTGCAGCGCCTCGCACGGCACGCAGACGTCGGTGGTGGCGCACTCGGTGGAGGTGAGGACCGCGCTGGCCAGCGAGAGGTAGCTGGAGAAGCAGGTGCCCATGCAGACGCCGCCGAGCAGGCCGCCGACCAGACCGCACTTGGTCGGCGTGCCGTTCACCTGCGAGGTGGGGACGCAGACGTTGCCGGTCGAGCACGTGTCCGCCTCGACGTAGGACGCGCTCGCCGGCGGGACCGCCGAGGTGGGGATGCAGGTGCCCTCGGGAGCGCCGCCCGATTCGGCGCAGCAGGTGGCTCCCCCCGTCGCGCTGGTGTCGCTCGAGGTGCTGCTCGTGCCGCTGGCGCCGGTGCTCGAAGGCGAGGTGGTTCCGGTCGCGGCCGCTCCGCCGTCCTCGCTGGTGCCGGCGTCGGCCACCTTGCCAGCGTTGTACGTCGACGTCGTCGGGCTCGCGAAGGTGCAGCCGGCGACCAGCGCGAGAGGGAGAACGAGAACGGCGGAGAGGCGTGCGTACGAGTGCATACGAGGCAAGCAGTGCAGTGGACGTGCCGTAAAGATTCTTCGCCGTACAGGCGGCTCGCGGTGCGCTCGAGATCCAGCGAATTCCAGGTGATGCGTGATTTTCTCCTGCCATTGCACGGAGTCTGGGAAGGCTGGGTTCCCGGACGGCCGACCACTCGCGGGTCCCGTCTTGTCGCGCTTCATGTCGCCGCTGTTAACGTCTGTTGCGGGGGGATCCACGGGCGCCAATCGTGTCCACAGTGTCTTCAAGGCAGGCCGCCCGACATCTTCGAGCCCGCCGGGAGACCCTCATGCGATGTCAATCTCAGCTGGCCGCCTCGCTCCTCACCGCGACGATGTTCGTGGCGCAGACGGCGGCCGCCGACGACCCGCCCGACTCGAACGATGCGCTCGATCCGGTCCCGGCGAGCGTCGAGATCATCGAGGCCGCAGGGCCGACGACCAGCGACAGCGCGACCGCTCTTCCGGCGCGCACCACGCCTGACGACAGCTTCGTCGCCATCTCCGCCAACCCGGCCTTCAGCTTCAGGTCGCCCCTCGCCACGGATGGCGCCGCCCAGGTCGCCCTGCCCGCCTACGCCATCGCCCGCGACCTGGTGACCAACGCCGACTACTACCTGTTCGTGAAGGCCACCGGCCACGCGGCGCCCCCCGGCTGGACCGCGGACGGGGAGGTTCCCGTCGGGCTCGGCACGCACCCGGTGGTGCAGGTCGGTCGCGCCGACGCCGAGGCCTACGCTGCCTGGGAGACCTCGCTGGCGCCCGGCTGGACGATCCGCTTGCCGGTCGAGGCCGAGCTGGAGAACGCCGCGCGCGGCGCGGACGACACGCTCTTCCCCTGGGGGAGCTCCCCTGACGTGATCTACGACGCCGACGACGGCGCCATCGAGACGCCGCTCGACTTCGCCGGCGTCGTCACCGCCGACTACCTCCGCATGTACGGCGACGCGGAGACCGCCATGTCCCTCGGCGCCACCAGCGGCGGCGGCGTGGAGGAGCTCGACCTCGATCAGCTGCTCTCCGAGAGCGTCGACGGATCGGTCGCCGGCTGGAGCCTCGACGGCGGCGCCTCCGGCTTCGTGCGCACCGATCTGTACGCGCGGACGCTGGCGGTGCTCGGCTACACCACCGCGGTCGGCAGCTTCGCCGCCAGCCCGTCGGGGCTCGACGACATGGCCGGCAACGTCTGGGAGTGGACCGAGAGCTCGCGGGTCGTCCCCACCGGCAAGACGATGGCGGTGGAGGCGGCGGTCCGCGGGGGCGCGTGGTCCTCGGACCTCGCCAGCTGCACCACCACGTACCGCGGCGAAGGGCGCGACCCCGCCGGGACCTTCGGCGACGTCGGCTTCCGCCTGGTCGCCTCCGCGGTCAGCGCGCCGTCCAGCTGATTCGTCCGAGGGGCGCGCTCAGTCGTTCTTCGCCCCCGCCTTGATCCAGGCGGTGATGGCGGCGGCGCCAGGGGCGTTGGTCGCGCTGTTGTCGGCCGGCATGGGGCCGCCGCTCCCGAACCAGCCGAGCGGCGAGGAGCTCGGGTCTCCGAGACGAGACGAGCCCGGATCGCTCGGGTCGATGAGCCCTGCCGCGACCAGCCCGTTGTAGCAGTCGTCCTGCGTGCCGCCGCAGATGAAGCTGGGCTTGGAGTTCTCTGCCCCCAGCGAGGTGCTCAGGTTGTGGCAGCGGCTGTTGCTGCAGTGACCCGGCGTGTTCGCGCCGAGCCAGTTCTCGTAGACGTCCGTGAACGTACCGGCCGGGGAAGGCCCGGCGTCCTTGCCCGCGTCGGCGCCGCCGTCGCTCCCCGCGTCGTGCGTGCCGCCGTCCTTCGCGCCGCTGTCGGCCGCGCCGGCGTCGCCGCCTCCGTTGTTCGTCTGACCACCCGGACCGACCCCGTGGTTCTGCGCGCCGTTGACCACCCACTCGGTCACCGCGGCGGCCGCGGCCGCGTCGGCGACGGCCTTGTCAGCAGGCATCAGGCTGCTGAGCGTGGTCTTTCCGCTCGCGGGGACGTTGTACCAGGCGAGCGGCGACTTGCCGGCGATGCCGAGGGGCGAGGACGCCGGATCGGTCGCGTCGACGAGGTTCGCGGCGATCAGCCCCTGGTACATGCTGTCGGCAGTGTTCCCGGCGGAGAAGCCGGCGAGGCCACCCGCGACGCCGTGGCACTCGGCGCAGTGGCCGTCGGTGCCTGGCGCGAAGTACAGGCTGTACAGGTCCTGCCAGTCGAGCGCCGCGCCGGCATCCCCGGAGGCGCCGCGGCCGCCGCCGTCCGCGGAGCCCGCGTCGTCGCTGCCGTCATCGTCGTCGTCGTCCCCGGCGGTCGCCGTGGTCGTCGTGCCCCCGCCGGCTGCCACGGGTACAGGCGCGTCGCGCTCGGGAATCGACGCGGAAGAACACGCGGCAGACACGAGGGCGAGGACGGCGATGACTGCGGCGTGGCGGTGGGATTTCATCGTAGATCTCCGGAAACGTGAGGTGAACAACTACGACCGGACGTGTCATCGGACCATGGACAAGGTCAGTCATGGATCGTTGCCATCTGGGCAAGGTTCGGCGGACCGGCTTCCGGGCGGCCTAAGCTGGCGGCCATGACTCCGACCGCTCGCCCCTCGCCTCCGTCCTCGTCGACGGCGTTCCCCTTCTCCACGGCGCTCCTCATCGGAGTCGGCCCCGGGATCAGCGCCGCGGTGGCTCGCCGTCTCGCCGCGCTCGGCGTGAAGGTCGGACTGGCCGCCCGCAACGTCGACAAGCTCGCCGCGCTGGCGACCGAGATCGGCGCCGCGACCTTCGCCGTCGACGCCGGCAACGCCGCCTCCGTGGATACGCTCTTCGACGAGGCGACCGCTCGGCTCGGCGAGCTGGAGATCGTCATCTACAACGCCAGCGCGCGCGCGCAGGGGCCGCTCGCCGATCTCGATCCGGCCGCGGTGGAGGAGTCGTTCCGGGTCACGGCCTTCGGCGGCTTCCTCGCCGCGCGGCAGGCCGCCCGTCGCATGGTCCCGCGCGGACGCGGCGCGCTGCTCTTCACCGGCGCGTCGGCCAGCGTGAAGGGCTACCCGCGCTCGGCGCCGTTCGCCATGGGGAAGTTCGCGCTCCGCGGCCTGGCCGAGAGCGCGGCCCGCGAGCTCGGGCCGAAGGGGATCCACGTGGCCCACTTCGTCATCGACGGCGCCGTGCGCGCCGACCATCGCCCCGATCCGGCCGATCGCCCGGACAGCACGTTCGACCCGGAGGCGATCGCCCAGACGTACCTGGACGTCCTCGCCCAGCCGCGCAGCGCCTGGTCCTTCGCCGTCGAGATGCGCCCGTGGGTCGAGACCTTCTGAGCGCGCCGCGTCGCTCGGCTAGTTGGACTTCTTCCAGCGCACCGAGCCGGAGAGGCCGAAGCCGATGCGGATGCTCGTCTCCGGGTTGTTGTAGTCGAGCAAGGTCTCGCCGTAGCCGGTGTACATCTGTCCGAAGAAGTAAGGGATGAAGCGCCAGCTCTTGGAGAGGCTGGCGTAGCCAGGGCGCCAGCGAGCGTCGACCTCGAGGCCGCCGACGCCGATGGCGGCGCGCCACCCCTTGCGGACGGTGGCGGCCACCTCGGCGGCGCCCCACCAGTCGTCGCTGCTCAGGCCGAGCGCGACGGTGAGATCCCCGGAGCCGAGGTACTTGGAGATGTCCGGGTTGTCGCTGTCCCCGAAGGGGGGCAGCCAGGCGGTGAGGTCGCCGGTGACGTAGGCGACCGGGCCGAGCTCGCAGCCACCGCGCGCCTCGCCGTACACACGGTTCCAGCCGCGCGAGCTGACCCCGCCGAGCCCGTTCGACTGGTGCTCGAAGCCGCCGCGGAGGAAGGACGCGGTGCAACGCACGTCGCGCTCGGCATCGGGTGCGGGTGCGGGTGCCGCGGCAGTGTCCTTCACGAGGTCACTCTGCTGCGCGTCGTCGGCCACGCGAGCGATGGCGTGGCCGTGCGCGCGGAAGTCGTACGTGTAGAAGGCCTCGGGGTTGTAGTTGGTCTCGGTGAACGGCGACGAGGCGCTGTACATGTTCCACTTGTTCAGCTGCGTGTAGCCGAACTGCACGGTGCTCGGCGTCTCGTTGGGCCACAGGTTGTACTTCACGCTGAACTGGAACTTGACCTGCGTGGCGCCGTTGAAGCCGCTGAGGAAGTAGTTCTCGTGGTGCGTCGAGAGGAGGTCGTAGCAGACGTATTTCCCCTTCTCGGAGCAGCCGTCGTCGCGCGCGCCGCGGACGGTCTCGAAGTACACGTCCTCCTCCTGCGCGTGCGCGAGGACCGGGAAAGCGACCGCGAGGACCGAGACGAGACCACCGAGGCAACGCGGGCGCATGCGTTGCGAGCTAGCAAAGTCACACGCCCCGCTGTCCCTATTCGCGACTCTTCCGCAGTCGTTTGCGCGAGCTCAGCGGACGGCGGCGCCACCGTCGGCGAGGACCGGTTGCTCCCCTTCGACCGTCGCGCCGGGGGCAGCCCCCTTCATCGTCACGTGGCGCGGATTGGCCGGATCGGCCGAGGCGGCAGGCGCGAGCGGCATGTTGCCGGGGGTGGTCTTGGTGCTGGTGGTGGCGTCGGTCTCCGACGGCTTGTTGCAGGCGGGAGACGCCGCGGCGGCGGTGAGCAGGCACGCGGCGAGGAGGCCCCAGTAGGCCGCGTGCGCGCGACCGGTGGCGGCCGGGACGATCGAGGTGCGGGATTCGCGCGGGGTGCTCACGGGTTGCCTCCCTTGGTGTCGAGCTCGTGCGAGCCGGTGCTGCTACCCAGGGTTCCGTTGCCGTGGTTGTCGCTCGGCGGGCTGGCGGGCACGACGTACCCCGGGTTGGTCGGGGCCGGGCCGAAGCTCGAGCCGACGAAGGTGTCGGCCGGCGCGGCACCGAGCGGGGTCTGGCTGTCATGATTGTCACAACCGACGGCGAAGGCAGCCACGGCTGCACACACGGCGAATCCGGCGAGCGCTTTCATGCCCGCTGCGACTGCAGACGCCGTGCCGCGCGGGCTCGAGCGCGGTTTCTCGCGAGATCCGGCGATCTCCCCTGCCCGCCTCGCGGCGAGCGCGAGAGCATTTCGCCACGCTCGGTCAGCTGCCGGGGAGCATGCGCAGCGCGAGCGTCACGGTCTGCTTGGCGACGAGGATCTCTTCCGGCCCCGGCCCGCGCTTGTCAAAGAGCTCCGACTCGACGATCGACACCGTCTTGCCGCCGCGGAGCAGCTTGGACCGGCAGATGATCCGCGGCCCGAGCGCCGGGCGCAGCAGGTTGATCTTGAACTCGATGGTGAGCGTGGCGGTGCCGACGGGCACGGTGGTGAGCGAGCAGCCACCGGCGTTGTGATCGGCCATGGTGGCGAGCACGCCGGCGTGGACGAACCCGTCCTGCTGCCGGTGGTGCGGCTGGACGTCGAGCGCGGCGACCGTCTCTCCCGGTGCGATGCGGAGCAGCTCGATCCCGAGCGAGCCGATGAACGGTGCCTGGTAGGCGCGCAGCACGTTGGCGGCGATCGCCGGGTCGAGCTCCACGACGAGCCCCGCGGTGCTCGGACCGACCTGGGGGGCGGTGTCCCTGGACCCGACCTCCTTGCGGCGGACGCCGAGCGGGCGCGCGCCGACCTCTGCGGCCTGCTCGCGCTGCAGAGGTCCGAGCGGATCGGAGCCGGCCCGCTTGCGGGCGATGCGCTCGATCTGATCGTCGCCGAAGAACAGCTCGCCGTCGTCGTCGACGAAGGTGGGCACGCCGAAGACACCGCGCGCGAGAGCCGCCGCCGTGGCGTCGCGCAGGGCACGGCCGGTGGCGGCGTCGAGCGCGCGGGTGAGGATGGCGTCCGCGTCGAGACCGGCCGCCGTGAGCGCGGCGTGGACGACCTCGCGATCCTCGAGGTCCCGACCGTGGGCCCAGCCCGCGGCGAAGAGCGCGTCGGTCACCTGGATGCGCTGCTCCTCCGGCGCCGCGTGGACGACCTTCGCCGCGAGCACCGACTTGAACGGGTGCCGCTCCGGCCACACCAGCGGCACCTCCGCGGCGGCAGCGCGGCGCAGGGTGTCGCGGATCATGAAGCTGCGCTTCGGCGGGATCTCCGCCGGACCGAGGTTGCCGTGGCGCGCAAGGATCGGCCCCAGCAGCACCGCGTGCGGGCGGAGCGTCTCGCCGACGAGCAACGCGGGGGCGCGGCGCCAGGCGAGGTACGCGTAGGGCGAGACGAAGTCGAGGTAGACGTCGAGGGGCATGCGAGAGGGACCTTACAGCTGCGGGACGCAGGCGTGGACGATGGCGTCGACCGGCTTCTGCCCCGTCGGGTGCAGCGTCTCCTTGCTCTGCGCGCAGCTGTAGCTGCCCGCGCCGGTGGAGTTGCTGCACTGGCTGTCGGTCGTGCACTCGTGCGAGCAGTAGCTCTTGCCGATGGGGCCGAGGCACATGCCCGAGCTGCAATCGCCGTCGAACTTGCAGGCCTGGCCGATCTTCGCCGGCCGCTCGATGATCCAGCTCCCCAGGCTGAAGACGAGGACCGCCGCGGCGATGCCGCCAGCGATGCGCAGAGCGTTCTTCGGGCCACCGACGAGCAGGAGCAGACCGGACAGACCGCGGCCGCGCGCGACGTCGATGGCCCGCGAGTAGCCGCGGCGGGCGTCGCCTGCACCGCGCGCGGCCCACGGGTCCGGGGTGTAGGAAGGGCCGATGCGCTGCAGCTCGGCGGCGAGGCGCTCGCGGTCGGCGACGAGGAAATACCAGAAGGCGGCGAGGTTTCGCAGGTACAGGCTGCTGCGCTGAGAGACGAAGCTCGGGTGCTGGAGCGAGCGCTCGCAGACGGCGACCACCTCGGTGCGCGCCGCGGGGGTGAGCACGTGCTCGGCGCGCTCGATGTTGGCGCCGGTGCGCGCGACCGGGTCGGTGAAGTACGCCGCCTCCCAGGTGCGCACGAGCGCCTGCACCACCAGCATGTGCAGCTCGAGCCCGGGCGGACACTGCGCCGAGACCTCACTCGCCCAGCCGAGCGCCGCGCTCGCGTCTCCCCCCTCGCCCAGCAGCGAGTCGAGGTAGGCCAGGTGCAGCGGGAGGTTGGCCGGATCGCGCTGGTTGCTCTGGGCGAAGACACGCCCGAGCGCGTCCTGCGGCCGGCGGAGCGGGACGCTCGCGCGGAGGAGGAAGATGCCGGGCGTGGGATCGGCCGGGTCGAGGGGGAAAGCGCGGAGGAAGGACTGCTCGGCGGCGATCAGCTTCGCCTGGCGATCCGCCGCCGCGCTCGACCGCGCCCACGCCAGGTTGGCCGCGCCGAAGAGGAGCTCGGCCCCGGCCTGCCCGGCGCGAGGCGCGTACCAGGCGCCGAGCGCGGGCTCCGGCAGGCGACCGTGCACCACGCACTCGAGGAGGAAGGCGCGCTCGTCCCAGTGGCCGCGCGTCTGCGCGAGGCGGGCGGCGAGCGGGTCGAAGCTCCCGCGAGCCGCCTCGTCGAGGAGCGGCGCGAGATCGCCTTGCCATGCGGACGCGGCCCCCAGCCTGGGCCACTCGGTGGTCGCTAGCGCCATCGCGGCGCGACCATACCTCAAGGTCGCAGCTCAGCGCGCGTGGCGTGTGCGCAGCTCGCGCTTGAGGATCTTGCCGATGTTATTTCGCGGCAGCGCGTCGACGCGGGTCACGTGCCGCGGGACCTTGAAGGCGGCGATGCGCTGGCGGACGAACGCGCAGAGCGCCTCGCCGTCGATCTCGTGCCCGCTGCGGGCCACCACGTAGGCGTGGCCGACCTCGCCCCAGGTCGCGTCGGGCACGCCGATGACCGCGACCTCGGCGACCGAGTCGTGCTGGTAGAGGACGTTCTCCACCTCGGCCGGGTACACGTTCTCGCCGCCGCTGATGTACAGATCCTTGTAGCGATCGACCAGGCGCACGGCGCCATCCGGCGCGAGGATCGCCGCGTCGCCGGTGTGCAGCCACCCTTCCGGGTCGACGGCCTCGGCGCTCTGCGCGGGCTTGTTCCAGTAGCCCGGCGTCACGCTGGCACCACCGATGAGCAGCTCGCCGACCTCGCCTTCGGGCACGTCGCTTCCGTCGGGGCCCACCACGCGGACGAGCACGTGCTGCAGCGGGAGGCCGACGGTGCCGATCCGCTCGAGCGCCTCGTCGTGGGGGACCATGAGCACCGCGGCGCCGGCCTCGGAGATGCCGTAGACCGTCTGCGGCGCCGAGCCGTGCGCGGCCCACTCGCGCGTGAGCACCTCGGGGACGGGCGCACCGCCGACCATGGTGGTCACCCCTTCGAGGCGGGTGTCGGGCCACGCGGGCAGCGCCTGCATGAACTGGAAGACCGCGGGCACGCCGCACAGGTGGGTGACCCGAAGACGAAGCTGCGGATCGCGCCCGGCGAGGAGCTCGAGGGTGCGGGCCGCGTCGAACTCGCGCAGGACGAGCACCCGCCCGCCCATGAAGAGCGTCGGGTTGGTGAAGAGGTTGAGCCCGGCGACGTGACAGAACGGGAGCACCGTCAGGCTCACCGCGTCCGTGTGCACCCGCGCCGAGCTGATGACACCGAGCATGGTCGCCGCTGCCGAGCCGTGGGTGAGGACCACCCCCTTGGGCGTGCCGGTGGTGCCGGATGTATAAATGATCGTCCAGGGGTCGGTGGAGCGGACCGGAGGACGGGCGCGGAGCACGCGGCGCGTCTCCTCGCGACCATGCCTGGCGGCGGCCAGGGCCGTCTCGTAGGCATCGACGTCGCCGCCGCGCCCCTCGCTGTTCCACCCGAGCATGGGGATGCCGAGCGAACCGGCCACCGCGCGGGCCTTGTCCTCGACGAAGCTCTCGTGAAGCAGCAAGCGCGGTCCGCAGTCCTCGCCGGCGGCGCGCAGCTCGGCGTCGGTGAGGCGCCAGTTGAGCGGGACGAAGACGGCGCCCAGGCGCGCGCAGGCGTCCTGCAGCTCGATCGCGTGGTGCGTGTTGCGCGCCAGCAGCGCCACCCGATCGCCGCGCGCGATACCGGCGCCGATCAGGTGCCCGGCGAGCGACTCCACCCGCGCGTCGAGCTCGGCGTAGGTGAAGCTGCGCCCGTGCGCCAGGTCGTCGACTGCCACCCTCCGCGGAGCGCGCCGCGCATGGGAAGCGATCCACGAGGAGACGGGAGACGCGGCGCCCGACAGGTTGGTCGACATCGCGTCTCCGTCTCTCGTGGTCCGTCAGTCGCTCAGAGTTTTACGTCGACCTCGCCGAAGGCGCACGAGCTGCCGTCCGACTTGCAGTAGCCGAACTTCAGCTTGCCGGCCTTCGCGTCCGGAACGGCGATGGTGACGGCGTTGGGGTTGTCGCTCGGGCCGGCGTAGGTGATCTTGCTGGCGTCGACCGGCTTGGCGTTGAACTTCACCGGGTAAGCCTTGTTGATGTGCCAGTCGCCGGTGACGGTGACGTTCACGTTCATGCCGGCGCCGTTGGGGCTGGTGGCGACGGCGTAGTCGCTTGAGCCGGCGACGCGCGTGGCCGAATCGGACGCGGTGGCGGCATGGGCGCCGGTGGAGAGCAGCGAGGCACCCGCGACGCAGGCGAGCGCGAGGACGGAGGCGGCGAGACGGGCGGGCCGGGCGAGAGACAGGGTCTTCATGGTGACTTCACCTTTCGTGATGCGTCGTCTCGTAGACGACCGGAAGAGCAGCGCATTCATCAGGGGGCGCCAGTTCAGGGGGCGAGATACAGCTCGAGGAACGGCAGGCCGCCACCGGGCAAGGTGACGGCGTCGGCCGCCGCGGGCGTCGCAAACGATAGTCCGGACGCGCTGTCCTTGTCGCCGGTCACCGCCAGCCCCTGGTCTTTCGCGTCCTGCAGGCGCCAGCCTTCGACCAGCGCCTTCACGTCGAACCGCACGAGACGCGGAGATAGCGGTGCACCTACATTTGGAACCACTGTGGTCGAACGTGCCGCCGAATCGAGGGACGGGCGATGGGACCAGCTCGCCGTGGCCGGCGACCACGACGCCACCACCGGCGCGACGGCGAGCGACGTCGGCTCGGAGGCAGCCGGGCCGGGGAGCGCCGGGTCGTCCGCGAGCGGGACAACGAGGTACGCCTCGACGATCCGTCCGAGCGAGCGGTAGAAGCCGGCCGGCCGGTCGAAGCGCAGGAGCAGCTCGGCGTCGTGCCCCGCGCGGCCGAGGTCGTAGACGAGAGGCACGTCGCTGCCGTCGCCGCCTTCGCGCAGGTAGCCCATGGCGGTCGCGGGGAGCACCAGGCGCACCACCGACGGGTCGTCGATCGCCGGGCGCGCACCCGGGCGGTGGGGCTCGCAGCGACCGGCGACGCAGGACATGGCGCCGCCGCAGCTCGTCTCGGTGCAGCCGACGGCGGCCGGGCGCGCGCAGCTCGCCAGCGACGCCAGCCAGGCGAGCGCGCCGACCGCGGCGATGATGGCTCGGCCGGACATGATCAGCCCCAGCGCCCCTGGTAGCGGGCGCTCCGCGGGGTGTGCTCGACCAGCCGCACCGTCGCGTCGGGCGCGCGCGACAGCTCGAGGGCGGCGCGGATCCCGGTGCCGAACCCGATGAGCAGCGCCTCGTCGAAGACCCACTGCGGGAAGCGCAGCACCAGGCTCGCGCCGTGAGCGTCCATGTCGACCAGCTCGAGGGTGCTGCCGCGGTGGAAGGCGCCCCAGCGCAGCTGCGTCCCGCGCATGAGGAGCGAGGGGCCTGCGAGCGCGACGAGCGCGCGGTACATGCGGCTGTCGAACAGCTTCTTGTTCTGCTCGTAGGTCCACCGCTCGATGGCCGCGTTGGGAAGACGCCGGTGATCGACGAGCGCGTAGAGGGTGCTCATCATGAGCACCTCGCTGACCCAGCTCGAATGCGGAGGCGGGGACCGCACAAGCTGCGCCACCGGCTCGGGCACGCCGTCGAAGGCGAAGTCCAACAGCTGCGTGCTCTCGATGAACGCGCGCACCACCGAGACCTTGCCCGTCGCCTCGGGGAACGAATCGATGCCGCGCGGCAGACGAGCCAGGTACGCGGCCAGGCGAGGAAAGCGCGCCGGATCGAGACCGCTCATGCCGGGCCGCTCATCGAGCCACGAGCATAGCCGAAGCCGCATGACGCGAGCTGCCGTTCGCGATACGCCAGAGCGAGGGCATGGCGAGCACCGTGAGCGTGGGCGTTGGCGACAAAGGGACCCTCCTCGAGGTGAAGGATCTGGTGACGACGTTCACCACCCCGGAAGGCGTGCTCCGCGCCGTCGACGGCGTGTCCTTCGAGGTCAAGCGCGGCTCGTGGGTCGGGCTGGTCGGCGAGAGCGGATCGGGCAAGAGCGTGACCGCGCTGTCGATCTTGCGTCTGCTCCCCTCGCCCCCCGGTCGGGTCGCCTCGGGCTCGATCCGCCTCGAGGGTGCCGAGCTGCTCGACCTGCCGGAGCGGCAGATGCGCGAGGTGCGCGGCAACGCCATCTCGATGATCTTCCAGGAGCCGATGACCAGCCTCAACCCGGTGTACACCGTGGGGGCGCAGATCGTCGAAGCCATCCGGCTGCACCAGGACAAGTCGCGCAAGGAGGCGTGGAAGCACGCCGAGGACATGCTGCGCACCGTCGGCATCCCCTCGCCGGAGACCAACGCGCGCGCCTACCCGCACCAGCTCTCGGGCGGAATGCGGCAGCGGGTGATGATCGCCATGGCGCTCGCCTGCCAGCCGAAGCTGCTGCTGGCGGACGAGCCGACCACCGCGCTCGACGTGACCATCCAGGCGCAGATCCTCGAGCTGCTGCGGCGGCTGCAGCGCGAGCTGTCGATGGGGGTGCTCTTCATCACCCACGATCTGGGCGTGGTGGCGGAGTACGCCGAGGAGGTGCTGGTGATGTACGCGGCGCAGGTGGTCGAGCGCGGCTCGGTGGTGCAAGTGTTCACCCAGCCGCGCCACCCGTACACCCGCGGGCTCCTTGAGAGCCGGCCCCGCCTGCGCAAGGAGACCGCCGGGACGCGCACGCGGCTGCC
Source organism: Labilithrix luteola (assembly GCA_026225435.1). Lineage (GTDB taxonomy): Bacteria > Myxococcota_A > Polyangia > Polyangiales > Polyangiaceae > JAMFST01. The sequence goes on along the minus strand of JAMFST010000266.1, from coordinate 9,670 downwards.
GGTCATTCCCGGGATCGTGCCCAACCTGCTGCACCTGCCGGTGGGCTGTCGCTTCGCCGACCGCTGCGCCCTGGTGGTGGACGAATGTACGAAGGCGGAGCCGCCGCTGCGCGATCTCGGCGACGGGCGCTGGTCGCGCTGCTTCCGCGCGGAGGAGGTGTCGTGACCGACGAGATCGACCTCGGTGACACCGACGAGCTTCCGGCGCTCAGCGCGCGCAGCGTGCAGCTGGCGATGGCCGCCGGTGACGCGGACGCGGCCGCCGCGGCCGCACCACGAAAAGGGCGCACGCTCGTGGCCGCCGATCAGCTGGGGAAGTACTTCCCGGTGCAGCCGGGGCTCTTCGCCCGGGCGAGCAAGGTGGTGCGCGCGGTGGACGGCGTGTCGCTGCGCGTACGCCGCGGCGAGACGATGGGCCTGGTGGGAGAGAGCGGCTGCGGCAAGAGCACGCTCGGGCGGCTGCTCCTGCGCCTGGTCGAGCCGAGCTTCGGGCGCGTGGTCTTCGAGGGGCGCGACATCCTCCCGCTGCGCGCCAGCGAGATGCGCCCGTTGCGGCGGCGGATGCAGATCATCTTCCAGGACCCGTACTCCAGCCTCAACCCGCGGCTCACCGTGCGCGAGGCGGTGTCCGAGCCGATCCGCATCCACAAGCTGGCCGCGAACCGCGACGATGAGGAGGCGCAGGTCGAGGCGCTCCTCAAGAAGGTCGGGCTGCGGCCCGAGATGATGGACCGCTACCCGCACGAGTTCTCCGGCGGGCAGCGGCAGCGCATCGGCATCGCCCGGGCGCTGGCGGTGCGGCCCGACTTCATCGTCTGCGATGAGCCCATCAGCGCGCTCGACGTGTCCATCCAGGCGCAGATCGTGAACCTGCTCGAGGACCTGCAGGACGAGCTGGGGGTCGCCTACCTCTTCATCTCGCACGACCTGAACGTGGTCGAGCACGTGAGCGACCGGGTCGCCGTGATGTACCTGGGGAAGATCGTGGAGCGGGCGCCGGCGCGGGCGCTCTACGAGTCGGCGCATCACCCGTATTCCCGGGCGCTGCTCGGCGCCATCCCCTCGGCCGACGCGACCAAGCGGCGCCTGCGCGTCCTCTTGCAGGGGGACGTCCCCTCGCCCATCGATCCGCCGTCCGGCTGCGCGTTTCATCCGCGCTGCCCGCGCTCCGTCAAGGGGACCTGCGACCGGGAGACGCCACCGCTCGTGGCTCGAGCAGACGACCCGCACCACCACGTCGCTTGCTGGAACCCGCAGTGACGAGGTGGTGCTAGACCCTCGAGCATGGAACCTCCGAGCCACATCGGTCGGTACGAGGTTCTCGGCCTGCTGGGGCAAGGGGGCATGGGGCGGGTGTTCCTCGCCCGCGACTCGGTCCTCGGGCGCGAGGTGGCCATCAAGGTGCTGCGCGACGATCTCGGGCTGCCGCCCGAGGTGAAGAAGACGCTCTTCGAGCGGATGGAGCACGAGGCGCGTGCGGCGGCGGCGCTGTCGCACCCCAACATGGTCACGCTGCACGACATGGGCGAGCACCCCGAGCTCGGGCTCTTCCTGGTGTTCGAGCGGGTGCACGGGCCGACGCTGCGTGACCGGCTCGACACCGGTCCGCTCGCGGCGCGCGAGGTGGCGCAGCTGGCCCGCGAGCTGGGCGACGCGCTCACGCAGGCGCACGCCTCGGGCGTGATCCATCGCGACGTGAAGCCGGAGAACGTGCTGCTCTCGCCGCGCGGGGCCAAGCTGACCGACTTCGGGATCGCACGGCTGCCCGACTCGACGCTGACCTCGGCGAGCACCGGCGCGGTGCTGGGGACGCCGGCGTACAGCGCGCCGGAAGCGCTGGCGCTGGGGGAGTTCGGGGCGGCGTCGGATCAGTTCTCGCTGGCGGCGACGCTCTACGAGGCGCTCACCGGGCGGCGCGCGTTCCCCGGAGACGACGCGCTCACCGTGGCCGGGCGGGTGGCGCTCGAGGCGCCGGCGGCGCTCGGAGCCGAGGAGCGGCAGGAGTCGCCATGGTTGTCGCGCGCCGAGCCGGTGTGGACCCGCGGCATGGCCAAGGCGCGCGAGGAGCGGTACTCGAGCGCAGCGGCTCTCGGGCTGGCGCTGTCCGCAGCGCTGGAGAGCCCGCCCCCCAGCGCGACGGCGATGCTGACGCCGCTGAGCAACCGCGGCGCGTCGGGCGAGCGGCTGGCGACCCCGCGGACGACCTCGTCGGGCCCTCCGGCGGTGAGCGCGCGCGCCGCGGGCAACACGCGGATGCAGAACATGATCATCGGCGGCGCGCTGGTGACGCTCGGCCTGCTGGTGATCGCGCAGCGGCGCTCGGTCGCCGGCGACGGCGTCTCGCTGGCGGGAGTGGCGACCGACTTCGAGCAGACGCTCGACGGTGGCGCGCGCCCGTCGACACCGGCGCCGGCCTCCACGCAGACGCACGCCCGGGACCGCCGCCACGGAGACACGGGGCGCGGTGCCACGGCGGGGAACGGGGCAAACGCGAGCGCGCTCGACGGCGACGCGGGCGGCGACTCGCTCGCCACGTTGCTCGCCGGCCTTCCCAGCGAGGACGCCGGCGCGGCCACGGCGAGCCCGTCCACACCGGTCGCCAACCCTGCCGAGGGGGGCGCGACGGCGGCGCCGGCACCGGCGGCTGCAGGAGCAAGCGCGGACGCCGGCCGACGCGAGCGCGATGGCGGTCGTCACTGAGGTGATGCGTACCGGATCGCGCGGATCGGTCGCGGAGCTCTGCCAAAATACCGAGATGCCCTAACGGCCCGGGCGGTCGTTTGCGGCGCCTTTGCCGGGGCGCGTCGCGCTACAGTTGCCGCCACGATGGCTGAAGCTACCCCTCACGCCGCCGCCGCCTCCACCGAGGCGCCGACCAACGCGTCCACCCCGTCGATCCCGTCGACGCCGTCTCCGGCCGAGCCGGCCGCGAGCGCGGTCTCCCCGCCGACCCGGCCGAGCGCAGCGCTCGACCACCTGGCGGGGCTCTACCGGCAGATGTTCCTCATCCGCCGCCTCGAAGAGGAGGCCGCGCGCGCCTACGCCGAGGGGAAGATCGGCGGGTTCCTCCACCTGTACATCGGGCAGGAGGCGGTCGGCGTCGGCGCCATCGCCGCGCTCAGGCCGGACGACTACGTGGTCACCACCTACCGCGATCACGGCATCGCCATCGCCAAGGGGATGAGCGCCAACGCGCTCATGGCCGAGCTGTGGGGCAAGAAGACCGGCTGCTCGCAGGGGCTGGGCGGCTCGATGCACATGTTCGACGCCGCCAACAACATGCTCGGCGGCTACGGCATCGTCGGCGGGCACATCCCGCTGGCAGCCGGCGTGGCCTTCGCCTCGAAGTACCGCGCCGACGGCCGGGTCACCTTGTGCTTCTTCGGCGAGGGGGCCGTCTCCATCGGCGGGTTCCACGAAGGCGTGTCGCTGGCGGCCCTGTGGAAGCTGCCCATCGTCTTCATCTGCGAGAACAACGAGTACTCGATGGGCACGCCGCTCTCGCGCTCGATGAGCGTGGAAGACGTGTCGATGAAGGCGCTCGGGTACGGGATCGACCGCGACCGCTTCTTCGTGACCGACGTGCTCGAGGTGGAGAAGCGCATCGGCGAGGCGGTCGCCCGCGCGCGCGAGCATTCGCTGCCGACCCTGGTCGAGGTGCGCACCTACCGCTTCCGCGGGCACTCGATGAGCGATCCGGCGAAGTACCGCACGGCGGCCGAGCTGGACGAGCGGAAGAAGAAGGACCCGGTGCACCGGGCGCGCGCCGAGCTGGTGGCCTCCGGCTACGTCGAGACGCGGATGAAGGAGCTGGAGGCGGACGTGGAGGCCGAGGTGCAGGCGGCAGTGAAGTTCGCCGACGAGAGCCCCGAGCCGGACGCGTCGATCCTCGAGCCCACCACCTACGACGGACCGTTCGCGGCCTGATCAAGCCTGATCAATTGGTGAAATGACCATGCGTACCCTGCGATACCGAGAAGCGTTGCGCGAAGCGATGATCGAGGAGATGGAGCGCGACGAGCGCGTCTTCTTGATGGGCGAAGAGGTCGGGCACTACCAGGGGGCCTACAAGGTCTCCGAGGGGATGCTGGAGAAGTTCGGCGCGCGGCGGGTGGTCGACACCCCCATCGCCGAAGGGGGCTTCGCCGGCATCGGCGTGGGCGCCGCGATGGTCGGGCTGCGGCCGATCATCGAGTTCATGACCTGGAACTTCAGCGCGGTCGCCTTCGACCAGATCCTCAACAACGCGGCCAAGGTGCGGCAGATGAGCGGCGGGCAGTTCAACTGCCCCATCGTCTTCCGCGGGCCGAACGCCAGCGCCAAGCAGGTCGGCAGCCAGCACAGCACGTCGCTCGAGCACTTCTACGCCACGGTGCCCGGGCTCAAGGTGGTCGCGCCGGCGTTCCCGGCGGACGCCAAGGGGCTGATGAAGGCGGCCATCCGCGACAACAACCCGGTGCTGGTGATGGAGGGCGAGACGCTCTACGGCATCCGCGGCGAGGTGGACGACGTCGGCGCCGACAGCCCGATCGAGCTCGGCAAGGCCAAGGTGGTGCGCGAAGGCACGGACATCAGCATCATCGCCTACTCGCGCATGACGCACGTGGCGCTCGAGTCGGCAGCGGCGCTCGAGAAGGAAGGGATCAGCTGCGAGGTGGTGGATCTGCGCTCGCTCCGTCCGCTCGACGAGGACACGATCATCGCCTCGGTGCAGAAGACGCACCGCTGCGTGGTGGTGCACGAAGGGTGGCCGTACGGCGGCGTCGGCGCGGAGATCTGCGACCGCGTGCAGCGGCTCGCCTTCGACGATCTCGACGCGCCCATCCTGCGCGTGTCCAGCCTGGACGTCGGCATGCCGTACAACGCCAAGCTCGAGCAGCACTGCATTCCCAACGCCGCGCGCGTGAACGACACGATCAAGCGCCTGCTGCGCCGCGGAGAGAACTGACCATGGCCAAGCTGCTCGAGATGCCGAAGCTGTCGCCCACGATGGAAGAGGGCGTGCTGTCGGCGTGGCACAAGAAGGAAGGGGACGCCGTCGAGGTGGACGATCTCCTCGCCGAGGTCGAGACCGACAAGGCGACGATGGAGTTTCGCGCCTTCGACAAGGGGACCTTGCTGAAGATCCTCGTGGCGCCGGGGACCAACGTGAAGCTCGGCGATTCGGTGGCGATCCTGGGGAACGCCGGCGACGACGTGACCGCGCTGCTGGCCAAGGCCAGCGCCGAAGGTGGCGGAGCGGCTGCGGCGACGGCGGCGAAGACCGAGGCGCAGGGGCCGGACACGCAGGCGGCGGTGGCACCGGTCGCTCCGGCTGCACCGGCGCCTCCCGTTCCGGTGGCCGCGGCTCCGGCACCGCAGGCAGCGGCAGCGGCGGCTCGTGCGCCGCAACCGGCGACGCCGCGAGGCTCGATCCTGACGCGTACCGAGCGCTCCCCGGTCACCAGCGGTGGCGGCGGTGGTCTGCAGCTGGTGGCGAACGGCGGGACCAGCGGGAGCGGGCGCGTGCTCGCCTCCCCCTTCGTGCGCAAGACGGCGCGCGACCGGGGGCTCGATCTCGCGCTCGCCCATGGCAGCGGCCCGAATGGCCGGGTGCTGCCGGCCGATCTCGATCAGATCCGTACGCCCGCTCCGCCGACGGCCGCTTCCAACGCGGCGCAGGCGTCGCCGTCGCCGTCGACCGCCCTCGCGCGATCGCCGGGCGGCGGCATCGCGCCGGCCAGCGGGCTGTCGGCGCCGGAAGTGCGGCCGCTCTCTCCGATGCGCAAGACGATCGCGCGACGGCTGAGCGAGTCGAAGCGGACGGTGCCGCACTTCTACCTGACCATCGACGTCGACGCGGGGAAGCTCGTGGAGCTGCGCGAGCAGATCAACGGCGAGCTGGCCGCCGAGACGGCGGGCAAGCGGAGCAGCCCGGGCGAAGAGGCCAAGCCGTTCAAGGTGAGCGTGAACGACCTGCTGCTCAAGGCGGTGGCCGGCGCGCTCGCGCGGGTGCCGGAGTGCAACGCGCAGTTCACCGAGGAGGCGATCCTCATCCACAGCCGCATCGACGTCTCGGTCGCGGTGGCCGTGCCCGAGGGGCTGGTGACGCCGGTGGTGCGCAACGCCGATCGCAAGAGCGTGGTCGCCATCGCCCGCGAGGTCCGCGAGCTGGCGGCGCGCGCCCGGAACAAGAAGCTCAAGCCCGAGGAGATGAGCGACGGGACGTTCTCCGTGTCGAACCTCGGCATGTTCGGGATCGACGAGTTCGCCGCGGTGATCAACCCGCCCGAGGGGGCCATCCTCGCCATCGGACAGGTGCGTGAGGTGCCGGTGGTGGAGAACGGCGCGCTCGCCATCGGCAAGCGTCTGTCGATGACCCTCTCCTGCGATCACCGGGTCATCGACGGTGCCGTCGGCGCCTCGTTCCTCGCCGAGCTCCGCGCGCTCGTCGAGCGGCCGATGCGCGTCCTCACCGGCTGAACGGTCCTTGCCCGTGCGCGCCGCGCTCCTCCTGCTCGTGACGAGCTTCGCGCCGAACGCGTTTCACCCGCGCCCGGCGGCGCCACCGGTCGGGCCCGATCTCGTCGCGCGGCGGTACTGGAGCGGGCTCGACGACCGCGATGCGCGCGGGCGGGACGAACGCGACGGAGCGCTCGGCGAGGCCCGCATGCCGAGTGTGCTCGCGAGGACACCGGCGCCCCGCATGATCACCTTGCCGGCGAGCACGTTCATCATGGGGTCGACGCCCGGCGAGATGGCCGTCGGCGTCGCCATGTGCCGGCGCGAGGTGCTGCAGGCCGAGTGCGATCAGGTGGCGCCGTTCTTCCGCAGCGAGGGGGTGGCGCACGAGGTGTACGTCGACGCGTTCGCGCTCGATCGGCGCGAGGTGAGCGTCGCCGAGTACCGCCGCTGCCTCGCCGCCGGCACGTGCGCGGCGCCGGGGTTCGCTCCGCGCGATCCGCGCTTCGACCGTGACGAGCTGCCGGTCACCCAGGTGCGCTGGAGCGACGCGGCGGCGTTCTGCGCCTGGCGCGGCGCGCGCTTGCCCACCGAGGCCGAGTGGGAGCTCGCGGCCAAGGGGCCCGGCGGCGCGGGCGGCACGGGAGCAGCTGGCGGCGGCGGGCGGCTGTTCCCCTGGGGCGGCACGTACAACCCGCGGCTCGCCAACCATGGATCCTTCTCGCGCGACGAGGCGGACGCCTCCGACGGGTTCGCCGGCCTCGCGCCGGTGGGCTCGTTCCCCGACGGGAGCACGCCGGAGGGGATCGAGGACCTCGCGGGGAACGCCGCCGAGTGGGTGGCCGATGTGTACGACGTCGACGATCAGGGCTTCGGCTATCCGCCGGGCTCGCAGGTGAATCCGCGGGGGCCGGTGTCGGGCGTCTTTCACGTGGTGCGTGGCGGGTCGTACGGCGACGGCGGCGCCTGGATGCGCACCACATCGAGGACGACCACCTCGGCGCAGCGCTCGGCGACGATTGGCTTTCGCTGCGCGGTGAGCCTGGGACGCTGACGCTGCGCTAAGGTGCAGGGCGAATGCTCCTCGCGCACTTCTCCGACCTGCACATCCTCGACCTCGATGGGGTCGGCCCGCTGCGCTTTCTCAACAAGCGGCTCAGCGGGTACGCCAACCTCCGCTTCAAGCGGAGCCACGCGCACCGCTCCTCGTACGTTCGCGCCGTCGCGCGCGAGATCCGGCGGCGCAAGGTGGACCACGTGGCCATCACCGGCGATCTGACCAACCTCGCGCTCGAGACCGAGTTCGCGGCGGTGAAGCGGCTGCTCGACGAGGAGCTCGGGCTGTCGACCGACCAGGTGAGCGTCGTCCCCGGCAACCACGATCTGTACACACGCGGCTCGATGACCACGCGCAGGTTCGCGACCACCTTCGCGCCGTACCTGGTGAGCGATCTGCCGGAGCTCGCGCTCGATCTCCCCGCGGGGCACTACCCCTGCGTGAAGCTGCGCGGGGACGCGGCGATCATCGGGCTCACCTCGGCGGTGCCGCGTCCGCCGATGGTGGCGGCGGGGGTGCTCGGCAAGCCGCAGGTGGAGGCGCTCGGTCGGGTGCTGGCTCACCCCGAGGTGAAGAAGCGCACGGCGGTGATCCTGCTGCACCATCCGGCGCACAACCCGCCGTCGCGCGTGAAGGCGATGCTCGAAGGGCTGCACGACGCCGCGCTGCTGTGGAGCGCGCTCGACCAGCTGCCGCAGGGGCTGGTGCTGCACGGGCACCTGCATCGACGGATCGAGCGCGCGCTACCGACGCGGCTCGGATCGCTGCGCGCGGTGGGGGCCACGAGCGCGTCGCTCGAGCACGAGGCGGAGGCCCGGATGGCGGGGTTCAACCTCTACGAGATCGGCGCGGACGGGGTGCGCACGGTCACCTCGGAGATGTACGACGCGGGGCGCGACGAGTTCCGCCCGGTGGCGATCCCGGTGGGGTGACTACGGCTTCCCCAGAGCGTCGAGCTCGTCGAGGTTCGCCTTCACCCGCGGGTCGGTCGGATCGATCTTCCTCGCCGTCTCCAGCGCCTGCCGCGCCTCGCCGCGCCGCTTCGGGTCCTTCGCCAGCGCCGTCGCCAGGTTGATCCACGCGCTCGCCAGCTGCGGATCGAGCCGTAGCGCCTCGCGGTACGCGGCGATCGCCAGGTCGATCTTCCCCTCCAGCTGCAGCGCATACCCGAGGTTCGAGCGGAACGTGGCCCGCGTCGGGTCGAGCGCGATCGCCCTCTGTAGCTCCGGCATCGCCGCCGTGAAGTCGTTCTGCGCCAGCAACGCCGTCCCCAGATCGGCATGCGCCCGGGGGTCGTCCGCCGCCAGCGCCACCTGCGCGCGGTACTCGTGCACCGCATCGGGCACGCGACCGAGCATGAAGAACACCGTCCCCAGGTTCCCGTGCCGCGGCGCGCTCCCCGGATCGAGGGTGCTCGACTGCTGCATCTCGCGCAGGGCGCCGCTCTTGTCGCCCGTCGCCAGCAGCGCCACGCCGAGCGCGGAGTGCGCCTCCGCCTCCCCGCCGAGTAGCTCGACCCCTTTGCGCAGCGAGGCCAGCGCCGCCGGCGCGTCCCCGAGCAGGAGCAGCGCGCGCCCCAGCTCCACCTGCGCCGCCCCGCAGCTCGCGTCCGAACGCGCCGCCGCGGCGAGCTCCTTGGCCGCCGCCTGCACCCCCGCGTTCCCCTTGGCGACTCCGTAGTCCATCGCCAGGTCGAGCTTCGCGATCTGGGTACGCGCGACCCCGACCCTCGGCTCGGCGCGCTTCGGCGCGAGCTTGCGCGCCGTCGCGTAGGACTCCGCGGCCGCTCCGAGGTCGCCTTTCTCCGTCGCGGCATCCCCCGCCGCCAGCGCCACATCGACCGGATCCGACGAACCCGCACGAGCCAGCGGCAGCGTCGTCGCCTTCGGCGGAGGGGCGCTCGGCGTGCCCGCGGCCACAGCAGGTACGGCGCTGACCGGAGTCACCGTCGCCTCGGGCCGCGGCCGGGAGGCGATCTCGTTCACGCTGGCCGCCGCGCTCGTCGCCGGCGCAGCTCCTGCCATGGTCGGCTCCGCCCCGGGCCCCTCCGCGCACCCCGCCACCGCGATCAACGCCGCGACCAGCGCGCCAACGCTCGCCCGGCTCCCACCGCGCGCCCCCCGGGCCGCCGTCATGGCGTCACGGTCGACCGCTTGGCCACGGCATACCCGT
>JAMFST010000265.1 GCA_026225435.1 Labilithrix luteola | reverse complement strand
GCACCGATATCTGCGAGCGTTTTATCAAGGACCGCCGCTACCGGCTTGTCGATGTCACGCCTCCTGCGCGGGACCGGCAACCGCCGGATTATCACGCCGCGGTCGAGGATTGGCACGCGCGCATCGAGGAGCAATACCGAGGGCTTCTGATGGAGGAGCTGGGCGAGGAGCAGTGCCGTCAGCGGCGTCTGCTCGGCCGGCTTGAGGACGACGCAGTTGCCCGCGGCGAGCGCCGGCGCCAGCTTCCACACCGCCATGAGGATGGGGAAGTTCCAGGGGATGATCTGGCCGACGACGCCGAGCGGCTCGTGGAAGTGGTAGGCGACGGTGTTGTCGTCGATCTGCGACGAGTGCCCCTCCTGCGCGCGGATGACGCCGGCGAAGTAGCGGAAGTGGTCGATCGCCAGCGGGAGGTCGGCAGCGAGCGTCTCGCGGATCGGCTTGCCGTTGTCCCAGGTCTCGGCGACGGCGAGCAGCTCCAGGTTTGCCTCCATGCGGTCGGCGATCTTGAGGAGGATGGTGGAGCGCTCGGTGACCGACGTCTTTCCCCAGGCGGTCTTGGCGGCGTGCGCGGCGTCGAGGGCGGCCTCGATGTCTTCCGACGTCGAGCGCGGGATCTCACAGAACGCCTTGCCGGTGATCGGCGTGATGTTCTCGAAGTACTGCCCCTTCACGGGCTCCTTCCACTGACCGCCGATGAAGTTGCCGTAGCGGGACTTGAACTGGACCTTCGAACCCGAGGTGTTCGGGGCGCTGTAGATCGTCATGCGTGTTTCATGAGCAACCGCCGGGCCAGCGGTAACGCATTGAAACTACGCATACTAACGTCACGCGTTACGTCGCGGTTGGTGCGGGCGGGGGCAGCGCTGTAGCGCGACGACACAGGTTTACGCGTCGCAATATCGGCGCCTGCGAGCGGGCGCGCTGACACCGCTCGAGTCGCATGCCATGCTTCCTGCATGCTGATCTTCGAGGCGCCGAGCAGGGAGTCCGCGATCAGATTTCTCCGCGGCGACCGCGACGCTTCGCTCGATCAGGCGTCGCCGATCTTCTCGCGCTGGGCGAGGTCGGTCGAGCTCGGCGTCGCTGCGGACTCGGCGGCGTTCCCCCAGGTCACCACCGACGCCGATCTGGCGACCCGGCGCGAGCGTCTGGCCGACGTGTTCCGCGAGAAGGGGACCTTGTTCGGCCCGCTGCAGAGCAAGCTGTCGACGCGCTCGTGCGTCGCGGTGCTCGCCGATCCGGACGGGTACGTGCTGGCGACGCAGCGCTTCGGCGATCTGCAGGATCCGGCGCTGCGCGTCGGGCTCGTCGAAGGGGCGCGCTGGAGCGAGAACGTGCGCGGCACCAACGCGGTGGGCACGGCGATCGCCGAGCGGCAGCCGGTGGCGGTGATCGGCGCGGCTCACTTCGAGCTGCGCAACCACGGCATCTTCTGTTACGGCCACCCCATCTTCGACGCCTACGGCGATCTCGTCGCGGTGCTCGACGTGACCGGCCCGGTCGAGGAGCACAGCCAGGAGTTCGGCGCGGCGGTGCAGGCGGCGGCGAGCTCGCTCGAGCAGGCGCTGCGAAGGATCGCCTACGCGCAGTCCGGCGCGGTGACCCTGGCGGCCATCGAGCGGCTGATCCATCGCTCCACCTCGGCCACCTTGCTCGTCGAGGCGAGCGGTCGGGTGGCGATGCTCAACGACAACGCGCGCGAGGTGCTCGGCGTGGGCGAGGGATCGGCGCTCACCTGCGAGCGTCTCTTCGGTCTCGGCTTCGCGGAGCTGCGTCGCCTGGCGATCGAGGGGGCGCGCGATCTGCGCTTCGAGATGGCGTCGGCGGAGCTGCGCGTGGAGCTCGACACGGTCGCCGGAGCGGGCGGTCGCACCTTCGCCATCCTCGTGCACCTCGACGAGGCGCGGCGCGGCAAGCGGCTCTTCCCCGCGGCGACGGCGCGGGCGAAGACCGTTTCGCCGTCGCAACCGCCGACCGCCGCGCCTTCGTCCGCGCGCGTGCAGGTCCCGTCGCATGCTGCCTTCGCGCCGGTCTTCGGGACCGACCAGGTGCTCGTCGCGGCGAAGGACGCGGCCACGCGCTTCGCGGCGACGGATCTGCCGGTGCTGCTGCTGGCGGAGACCGGGACGGGCAAGGAGCTGTTCGCGCGCGCCATCCACGCCGCCAGCTCGCGGGCCAGCGGGCCGTTCGTGGCGCTCAACTGCGGCGCGCTCGCCAGCGGTGTGCTCGAGAGCGAGCTGTTCGGCCACGCGCCCAACTCGTTCACCGGAGCGTCGCGCCACGGCGTCGACGGGAAGATCGCCGCCGCCAACCACGGCACCTTGTTCCTCGACGAGATCGCCGAGATGCCGGACAACGTGCAGGCCGCGCTGCTGCGCGTGCTCGATCACGGCGGTGCGCACTACCGGGTCGGCGACACGCGGCCGCGCTCGTCGGACTTCCGCCTCGTGTGCGCCACCTGCCGCGATCTCCCCGAGCTGGTGGAGAAGGGGACGTTCCGGCGCGATCTGTTCTTCCGCATCCACGGCGCCTGCGTGAGCCTTCCGGCGCTGCGCGAGCGGACCGATCGCACCGCCCTCGCCGCCGAGCTGTTGAAGCGCGTGTTGCCGTCAGGCACCGATCTGTCGCCCGACGCTTGCGAGTGGATCGACCAGCACGACTGGCCGGGCAACGTGCGCGAGCTGAAGTCGGCGCTGGTGCACGCGGTGGCGATGGCCGACGGGCAGTCGCTCCTCGCCGAGCACTTCCCTCGCGTGCTCGTCGGCCTGTCGGCGCCGCGTCGCGACGAGGCGGCCACGCCGGCCCCCGCGGAGGTGCGCACGCGCGTCGCCATCCTCGAGCAGGCGATCCAGGAAGCGCTGCGGGCGTCGGCGGGGAACGTGAGCGAAGCGGCGCGTCGCCTCGGCATCGCGCGAAGCACGGTGTACCGGGCCATCCGCAGCCGCCTAAGCTGAGCTAACTCGGCGTGAGCTGAGGTGATTTTTCCGATCCGTCGCGCTGGTCTCAGCCGTGGCGAATCGGCTAGTTGTGAGACTCGATGACGCCGCGCATGACGCTCGATCGGGCCGTGCTCGTGGGGGCGATCTCTATGGTGTGCGCGGCCTGCGGCGCGAGCGGCCAGGTGACCACCACGTCCGCCCAGCTCCCGGCCGCGGGGCACGTGCAGGTGAGCGCGATGCTCCGCGAGCGCTGCGCGATCGACCCGGCGCGCATCGGTGAGCCGCCGCGGTTCGCGTACGACGCGGCGGAGATCCTCGATGCCGATCGCGCCGTGCTGGACGAGCTCGTGGCGTGCGTGACGGAGGGCGCGCTGCGAGGGCGCCGCCTCGAGATCGTCGGCCAGGCGGACGCGCCGTCGGGAGCGGCGGTGCTTCACCCGGGGTCGGCCCACGCCGATGCGGTCGCGCGGTACCTGGAGCTCTCGGGCGTTGCGACCGCGCAGCTGGCGCAATCGGCGCGCGAGGCCGGAGGCGCCCGCGGCGAGGAGCGACGGGTGGACATCGACGTGCGCTGAGGAACAATGCGCCTCATGGGGGGAAGCGCGTTGAT
>JAMFST010000264.1 GCA_026225435.1 Labilithrix luteola | reverse complement strand
TCGACACCAACGTGCTCGGCCCCATCCTCGCGACCCAGGAAGCCGTGAAACGCTTTGGCGGCGAGGGCGGAAGCGTCATCAACATCAGCTCGGTGGCGAGCACGATGACCGGAGCGCCACGCGCCCGGGGATCCATCTGCGCATCGACGATGTCGAGCACTCCGGCGATCTCCTGGCGGTCCGCGACCGGTTCGATTCCGGGGCGCACCGCGGTGAGCGTCGCCGGGACACGCGGCAGGAAGATCGGTCCGCCGTACACCTCGATGGGGGTGCCCGGCGTCACGCCCGCCAGCCAGCGCTCGGCCTCGTAGCGGGGATCGACGAGGAGCGTCCCATCGAGCGACGCGACCTCGAGCCAGCCGGGCACGAGAGCGATCAAGCCGAGCGCGATCCACACCGGGCGCGCACGTGCGAGCTTCGTCCACGCCACCACGAAGAGGAGCGCAGCGTAGGGCGTGAGCAGCAGCGCCACGGGAAGGAGGAAGCGCACCTCGGTGCGCCGGGCTACGCAGTCGAAGAAGAAGAAGAAGGAGAGCGCCCCGGAGGCAGGCAGTAGCAACCGCCTTCTCTCGGGCGAGCGGGTGCGCGCCGCCAGACCGAGCCCACCCGCTGCGGCGATGGCCACCGGCCACGAGACGAGCTCCGGCACACGCGCGAGCGCGTCGTGCACCAGCGGCACGAGTCCGGCGAGTCCCGGCGGGTAGCCTGCCCAGCTCTTCGAGGCGGGTCCGAAGAGCGTCCCCAACCGGCGGACGAACCCACGCGGATTCACGGCGAGCCCGGAGACCAAGGCGTACGCCATGGTCGCCACCACGATCCCGTTCATGACCGGTCGCACGCGGCGCAAGGTGACCGGCTCGCCCGTCGGCGGGACGAGAAGCGCGACGACAGCCGGGACGACCAAGGCGGCGACCGCCTGGTCCTTGGTCAACGCGGCTGCCGCGATGCACAGGAGCGCCCGCGTCTGCCGCGGCTCGCCTGCGCTCACGCGATCGAGGTCGAGGAGCGCCAGCGTGGTCCAGAAGAGCGCCGGGACATCGAGGTTCCCGGTGTGCGCGTAGTAGACGAACGTGGCGCTCGTCGTCAGGAGCAGGGCAGCGACCAGTGCCACCTGCCGCCCGGCGAGGCGCGCCCAGAGCACGTAGACGTTGCGCAGGATCCCCAGCGCCATGAGCGCGGTGACGAGCCGCGCGCTCACCTCGATCGGTGTCATGTACTGGGGCTTGACGAGCTCCCGGCCCAGCGCATCGACGCCGGCCCCGACGCGCAGCGCTGCGAGACCCATCCACGGTAGCGAGAGCAGCGTGAGGAGCAACATGTGGAGCGGGGGATAGATGTGAAAGTGCCCCGGCGTGAACGTCTCGGCGATCGCTCCCAGGCCGCACGACCGCGGCGAGATCGAGTCCGCCGCCCACGAGTCGCTGCCAGGCAGGCCCCAGCTCGCGCCCACGCCGACGGCGACGACGAAGAGGAGCACGACCAGCGCCTCGGGGGTGCGGAGCTTCGCTCTCATGAAAGGGAGGCGGAGACGTGATCGAGGGGCATGGCAGGGAGGCGCACCCAGAAGACGAGGGCGACCAGCGCGTAGGTGATCGAGGTGGACAGGGCGATTCCGGCGAGCCCCATCCAGCGGACGAGCAGCAGGTTGAGCGCGGCGTTCGAGAGGCAATTGATCACGCCCATGCTCGGCATGATGCGGCTGTTCTGCCGCGCCACGTGCGCACGCGCCAGCACGAGGAGGAGGCCGAAGGGGGGCACGCCGAGGAGCGCCCACGGAAGGATGCTCGCCATCCGCTCGACGGCTTCGCCCTCCATCGACCCATGGAGAAAGAGGAGCGCGCAGAGTGGCCGCCGGAGCGCGCAGCAGAGAACGGAGATCGCCGACAACAACGCCGCGACGACCAGCAGGGTGCGGCGAAGCGTGTGGATGAACGCCGGCGGCGTCGACGAGAGCCGCGCCAGGTGGGTGAGCAACACCGGAAAGAGCGTGGCCTGCAGAAGCGACGTGGGCAGCGACGCGACGTCGCCGGCGTAGCGCAAAATGGTCCCTCCCCCCACGACGGCCGCCAGACCAGCGCTCATCTGGTCGATGAGGGGGTTGAGGCGGGTGATGAGCTGTCCCGTGGCCTCTAGCCGGAGGAGGCCGAACATGCGCCGCACCGGCTCGGGGCGGGACAGGTTGAGGAAGACCGGCACGGCCGCGGCCCTGGCGAGCGATCGAAGCACGACGATGGCGACGAGCTCTCCCGCCGCGAGCGCAAGCGGGATCATGCGGACGCCCAGCGCCGTCCGCCCGGCATAGAGCAAGGCGAGCGTGACCAGCATGCCGCATCCGCTGGCGATTGGATGGGCGCGGTAGGCTCCCTGCGAGTTGAGCAGACCGACGTAGAAGGCCCGCACTCCCGTCACCACCGTCGCCACCGCCATGAGCGCGATGAGCTCGGCTGCCGTACCCGGAGCCG
>JAMFST010000263.1 GCA_026225435.1 Labilithrix luteola | reverse complement strand
GGCGGAGCGCCTGCGCAGCTCGCTGCTCAGCTCCGTCTCGCACGATCTGCGCACCCCGCTGGCGGTGATCACCGGCTCCGCGAGCGCGCTCCTCGGCTCCGCGCCGGCGGACATGTCGGGCCCGCGGCGCGACCTCCTGGTGACCATCGGCGAGGAGGCCGACCGCCTCAATCGCCTGGTGCGCAACCTGCTCGACATGACCCGCATCACCGCCGGCGCCGTCAAGGTGAACCGCGAGTGGCAGTCGCTCGACGGCCTGGTCGGCGAGGCGCTCGAGCGCACCGAGAGCGTGCTGCGCGATCGCCCGGTGGAGATCGACGTACCGCCGGATCTGCCGCTCGTCCCCGTGGATGCGGTACTGGTGGAGCAGGTGCTGATCAACCTGCTGGAGAACGCGGCGAAGTACAGCCCGGCGGATCGACCGATCACGCTGGTGGCGCGGGCGCGCTCGGGTGCCGCAGCCGGCGCCGGCGACCAGGCCGCGCCGCGCGAGGTGGAGCTCGAGGTGGCCGATCGCGGCGCCGGCATCCCCGAGGATCAGCTGGAGAAGATCTTCGAGAAGTTCTACCGCCTGCCGCGCGAGCGCGCCGGGGAGGGCGCGGGGCTCGGTCTGTCGATCTGCCGCGGGATCGTGCGCGCGCACGGCGGGCGCATCTGGGCGGAGAACCGCGAAGGGGGCGGCGCGCGTCTTCGCTTCACCCTCCCCATCGATACCGAGCTGCCGGCACCGGCCGAGGAGCCGGCGTGACCGCCAAGCCGACCACGCCGGCCACGCTGCTCCTCATCGAGGACGAACCGCAGATGCGCCGCTTCCTCCGCGGGGCGATCGCCGCGCTCGATCCGCCCCCCTACCGGCTCATCGAGGCGGCGACCGGCGCCGAGGGGCTACTGGCAGCGTCGACCCATCACCCGGAGGTCATCCTCCTCGATCTCGGGCTGCCGGACATCGGTGGTGTCGAGGTCACCCGCCGCCTGCGCGAGTGGACCCGCGTGCCCATCATCGTCATCTCCGCACGCCAGCAGGAGTCCGACAAGGTCGACGCGCTCGACGCCGGCGCCGACGACTACGTCACCAAGCCGTTCGGACTGCCCGAGCTCCTCGCCCGCGTGCGCGTCGCGCTCCGTCACGCGCACGAGCCGGAGCTGCGCAACGAGTCGCTCGTCGTCGTCTCCGGCGAGCTCAAGATCGATCTCGCCAATCGGCTGGTCACCCGCGGCGGCGAGGACGTGCGGCTGACGCCTGTAGAATACAAGCTCCTGGCGACGCTGGCGCGCAACGCCGGCCGCGTGCTCACCCACCAGCAGCTGCTCAAGGAAGTATGGGGTCCGCGCTACGCCACGCAGAAGCAGTATCTCCACGTGTACATCGGGCATCTGCGGAGCAAGCTCGAACCGGAGCCGGCGCGGCCGCGCTTCCTCCTCACGGACGCCGGCGTCGGGTACCGGTTGAAGGCGGAGTGACACGCGGGAGCTGAATCGCGCGCACGTGCGACCTTTTGCCCATTGCAGGCGATAAGTTTACAACGCCTGAGCCTGCGCGCTCGAGCTGCCCGGCGTATTCTAGCGTGCGATGAAGCTCGGCCTCTTGGATGCCCTCTCGACGCTCGGCCTGGCTTCCTTCGTCGGGGTCGCGCTGGGTGGCGGTTGCTCCCGCGCCCCCGTCGCCACCGAGATCACCGGCACCAGCAGCGCCGCGCTCATCGGGAGCAACTACGACGGTAGCGAGCTCCCGAACAAGACCATCGCGCTGACCTTCGACGACGGGCCGGGCGACTACGGCGCCGCCATCGCCGACTACCTGGCCGGCCAGGGGATCAAGGCGGCCTTCTTCGACAACGGCGACAGATTCAAGACATCCGGCGATCTGCCCAACGAGAACAACATCGACGTCACCGACGGCGCCTACGGCATCGTGCAGAAGTGCCTCGATGACGGCCACATCGTCGGCAACCACACGGTCACCCACCGCGACATGGTCTACGAGGTGCTGCCCAACGGCTCCACCCAAGTGAACGATGAGCTCTCCGAGACCGACACCGATCTCGTGGGCTACATCCCCTCGGGCTTCTACCTCTTTCGCTCGCCGTACGGCTCGTACAACTCCTCGGTGTACGCCGACCTGAAGGGCAAGCCGATGGACAAGTACGTCGGCGACATCAACTGGGCGTTCGGCGGCCTGTCGAACAACTACCCGAATTCGGCGGCCGACTGGGCCTGCTGGCAGGGGCAGATCACCAACGCCGGCGGCACCGCGGCCAACGTCAACCCGGGCTACCCCGGATACCTCACCACCAAGCAGTGCGGCGATCTCTATTACCACGAGATCACCACCGCGGGTCACGGCGGCATCGTGCTCATGCACGACCCGTATTCGTGGGCCCAGGGCAACACGCGCGACATGGTGAAGTACCTCGTCCCCAAGCTGCAGGCGGACGGGTACACCTTCATCCGCGTCGACGACGTCCCCTCGATCCGCGCCAAGCTGCCCACGTGTGACGCGAGCTGCGCCACCGGCACCTCGTGCGACGGCGTCGGCCCGGACCACTGCACCGCCTGCAAGGCGGACGCGTTCATGAACGGCGGCACCTGCACCCCCTGCAGCACGTGCACGGCGGGCAGCTTCCAGAGCGCGGCGTGCACCGCAGGCGCGGACACGGTCTGCGCCACCTGCGCGGCCGGCACCTTCACCCCGGACGACGGCGAGACGTCGTGCACCGCGTGCCCGGACGGGAGCATCGCGGCGAGCGCTGGCGCGACGGCCTGTACTCCTTGCGCCGCGGGCACCGCGACGAACGGCAACGGGCAGACCGCCTGCACCACCTGCGCCGCCGGCACCTACGCGGACGCCGGCGCGGGGAGCTGCTCCAGCTGCGCCGCCGGTACCTCGGCTCCGTCGTACTCCGCCGCGTGCACCGCCTGCCCTGCCGGCACCTTCGCCGCTCCCGGCGCGGGATCGTGCACCGCGTGCGCTGCGGGCAGCTACGCCGCGGCAGGCGCTGGCTCCTGTACGGCCTGCGGAGCCTGCGACGACAGCGACAGCTGCACGACCGACACGTGCGACCCGATGAACGGCTGCGTCCACACCGCGATCGCCGGCTGCTCGGTGACGCCCGACGCGGGAGTCGACGCGGGCATGGACACAGGAAGCGCCGCGCCCGCGGACGGCGGCATCACCTCCGCGAGCGACGCGGGCTCCGTGTCGCCGTCGGGGGACGACGATGACGACGCCGCGGACGCCGGCCGCGTGACCGGTACCGGTGACGGCACCAACCGGGTCGACGGCGGTAGCGGCG
>JAMFST010000262.1 GCA_026225435.1 Labilithrix luteola | reverse complement strand
GGTCCGCAAGCGACGGCGCTGCAGAACAAGCTCGGGCAGACGCCCAACGTGATCGGCGGGCGCCGCATCACCGACGTCGACACCCTCGACGTCATGAAGATGGTCGTCGCCGGCAAGGTGAACGTGGACCTGTGCGCCGCGCTCCTTGCGGCCGGTGCCCGGCCGGTCGGTCTCCACGGCGCCAGCTCGCAGGCCGTCGCGGCGACCAGGCGCCCGCCGGTGGTCGTCTCCGGCGGCGGTCCGGATCCCATCGACTTCGGTCACGTCGGCGACGTCACCGGGGTGAACGAGGAGCTGCTCGCTCTCCTGCTCGCCGCCGGTTACCTCCCGGTCCTCGCCTGCCTCGGCGCCAGCGGCGCCGGCGAGACCTTCAACATCAACGCCGACGTGGTGGCCAACCGCGTGGCCGTCGCGCTCGACGCTCGCGCGCTCGTCTTGATCACCGACGTGCCGGCGGTCCTGCGCGACGTGAAGGATCCGTCGTCGCGCATCCCCCGCCTCACGCGCGCCGAGAGCAAGGCGGCCATCGCCGACGGCACCATCTCCAAGGGCATGATCCCCAAGATCGAGGAGAGCTTCAAAGCCATCGACGAGGGGGTGCGCGCCGTCCACATCATGGGCCGCCTCTCCGAAGGCGACCTCGCCCGCGAGGTGGAAGCGCCAGGTAGCGTCGGCACCGTGCTGGTTCCGTAGCTTCGACCCGGACGTACAAAAAGCAAAACGGCCGGTCTCCCGAAGGAGCCGGCCGTTTTCCTTTTCAGGCTTTCGCCTGGCTCAGTGGCTCAGTGACCGCTGGCGCCGGCCGAAGCGCTGCCGCTGGCCGAGGCCGAGGCACCGTTCGCGCTGACGTTCGCCTTCACGCTGACGGAGACGTCGACGTTCGCCTTCACCTTGCCGGCCGCGTCCGCCGCGCCCTTGAAGGGCCCGCCGAAGCAGCTGGTGATGTTGCCGGCGATGAGCGCGCCCTTGGCCGGGCCCGCGCTGGCCGCGATGTCGGTGATGGCGCCCTGGACGCCGGTGACCATGGTGGCGGTCTCGGTGGCGAGCTTGGGCGCCGTGTCGACCATGCCGATGGCGATCTTGAGGATCGAGGGGAAGTTCTTCTCGATGGCCAGCTTGTAGGTGGTCGCCGCGCCCGCGTCGGTCGCGCCGTGGATGGCGAGGGCGACGCCGGCCGGCGAGCACTCCGCCTTGGCCGACACGTCGCTGTCGCACTTCGCCTTGCAGTCGGCGCTCATCTTCGGCGGGGTGATCGTGCCGGTGCAGGACGGGGCCTGCATCTCGACCGAGCAGCTCCCGTCGCAGGTGCCGTCGCAGGTCGCGCTCGCGGAGGCCTTGCAGCTCCCGCCGCAGCTACCCGAGCACGTGCCCGAGACCTGCGCGTCGCACTTGCCTTCGCAGGTGCCGTTGCAGGTCGCGCCCTTGGACGCCTTGCCGTCGCACTTGCCGTCGCACTTGCCGCCGCAGGTGCCCTTCATCTTCGCGTCGCAGGTGCCCGAGCAGGTGCCGCCGCACTTGGCGGCGGCCTTCATCTCGCAGGTGCCGGTGCACTGCGCGCTGCAGCTGCCGGAGAGCTTGCCCGGCTCGCACTCGACCTTGGCCTGGCCGCCCGAGACGCTCGCGTCGCAGTGACCGGCGCAGTCGGCGTAGGCGTGGATGTCCGCGCGGCACTCCGGCGGGGTGACGTCGAGGGCGATCTTCGCGCTCGCGCCCATCTTCGCCTTGACCGTGTTCATCGCCGTGATGGCCGCGTTGCACGCGTCCACGGCCGTCGGGAAGTCCGAGGCGCCGCCGAGGTCGCCCGACAGACCGGAGCAACCGGCCTTGAGCTCGGTCTCGATCTTGTCGGAGATCTTCTTGACGTTGATCGCCGCGACCGCGCCGCTCTTCAGCTTCGCCGCGCCGTCGGCCTTGATGCCGTAGTTGGCGACGAAGTCGAAGCTCTCGACCGCCTCCACCTTCGTGGTGTCGGGACAGGCGCCAGCGCCGCCGCCGAGCGGGTTGGAGAGCCCACCGGGCAGCTTGCCTCCGCAGGCGAACAGGGGAACGCCGACCAAAAGCGCCATAACCGTCCCCGCGACACTCTTCTGCAGCTTCTTCTTCGTCGTCGTCATTCCCAAGTCTCCTACCGGATCGAATCTCGTGTGTGTCATCAAGCAAAGCAGCCCGGCGTCAGACGCCGACGGGATGCCAGATCGTCTTCGTCTCGAGGAAGCGCTCGAGGAACCCGAGCCCCTGCCCCACCTGCGGATCGGCCGCGTCGTACCACTTCAGGTCCACCGGCGTGCCGTGGGTGGTCACCCGCTTCACGCTGTCGGATCCCTCCGCCTCGAGCTTGGCGCGCAGCTCCGCGTCCTCGGTCCAGGCGTCGATCCCGGCGACCTCGCGGTGCTTGGCGAGGTGCGGCGCGATCTCCTTGGCGTCGCCGGTGAGCACGTTGATGACGCCGCCCGGAAGATCGCTGGTCGCCAGGCACTCGCAGAAGAGCACCGCGGTGCGCGGGTCGTCCTTGGAGGCGATGGCCACCACGGTGTTCCCCGCGGCGATGATCGGCAGGATGGTGGAGACGAGCCCGAGCAACGCCGGCTTGGCGGGGGCGACGACGGCGATGACGCCCATCGGATCGGGCACGCTGAAGTCGAAGTGCGGCCCCGGCACCGGGTTGTACGACGACAGGAGCGCCGTCAGCTTGTCGCAGAACCCGGCGTAGAAGATGGCGCGATCGACGCTGGCGCCGACCTCGGCCTCCGCGTCCTTGGCCGAAAGGCCGGCGCGCTGCAGCGAAGCGGTGAGCTCGTCGCGCCGCGACTCGAGCATCTCGGCGAGGCGGTAGAGGATCTGCCCGCGGTTGAAGGCGGTGCGCGCGCTCCAGCCGTCGAAGGCGTTCTTGGCAGCGAGGACGGCGTCACGCGCGTCCTTGCGCGACCCGAGCGGGATGTTCACCGTCTCGGGGTCGGCGCCGGTGGCGGATTTGTCGTTGGCGCTCACCTGGAAGTACCTCCCCGACTCGGAGCGCACGAAGGCGCCCCCGACGTACATCTTGTAGGCCTTGGTGATGGACAGGCGGGTCATCAACCGTCGAGCTCCACGTAGGAGGCGAGCCCCTGGCGGCCGCCCTCGCGACCGAAACCGCTCTCCTTGTAGCCACCGAAGGGCGACGACGGATCGAGCTTGTTGAAGGTGTTTCCCCAGATGACGCCGGCGCGGAGCTTCTGCGCCATCCAGAAGATCTTCGCCCCCTTGTCGGTCCACACGCCGGCGGACAGGCCGTACATCGTGTTGTTCGCCTTCTCCACCGCCTCGTCGGGGGTGCGGAAGGTCAGGATCGACAGGACCGGTCCGAAGATCTCTTCCCGGGCGATGCGCGAGGTCTGCGCCACGCCGGTGAAGAACGTCGGCGGGAACCAGAAGCCCTTGCTCGGCAGCTCGCAGGGGGCGCTGAAGCGATCGAGCCCCTCTTCCTCACCGGAGGCGACCAGCTCCTTGATGCGATCGAGCTGCATGCGCGAGTTGATCGCGCCGATGTCCGTATTTTTGTCCAGCGGATCGCCCAGGCGCATGGTGCGTAGGCGGTCCTTCAGCTTGGCGACGAAGACGTCGTGGACCGACTCCTCGATCAAGAGGCGCGAGCCGGCGCAGCAGACGTGCCCCTGGTTGAAGTAGATCCCGTTGATGACCCCTTCGACCGCCTGATCGAGCGGGGCGTCGGCGAAGACGATGTTGGCCGCCTTGCCGCCGAGCTCCAGGGTGAGGCGCTTCTTCGAGCCGGCGATGGCGCGCTGGATGCGCTTGCCGACGCCGGTGCTGCCGGTGAAGGCGACCTTGTCGACGTCGCCGTGGCCGGCCAGCGCGGCGCCGGTCTTGCCCGCGCCGGTGACGATGTTGACCACGCCGTCGGGCAGCTCCGCTTCCTGGCAGATCTTCGCCAGCAGGAGCGCGGTGAGCGGCGTCGTCTCGGCCGGCTTGAGCACCACGGTGTTGCCGCAGGCGAGCGCCGGAGCGATCTTCCAGGCGGCCATGAGCAGCGGGAAGTTCCAGGGGATGATCTGCCCGGCGACGCCGAGCGGCCGCGCCTTGCGCCCCTGGAAGGCGTAGTGGAGCTTGTCGGCCCAGCCCGCGTGATAGAAGAAGTGCGCCGAGGCGAGCGGAACGTCGACGTCGCGCGACTCCTTGATCGGCTTGCCGCCGTCGAGGGTCTCCACGATGGCCAGCTCGCGCGCCTTCTCCTGCATGGCGCGGGCGATGCGGAAGATGTACTTGGCGCGCTCGGCGCCGGGCATCTTCGACCAGGTCTTCTCGTAGGCATGGCGCGCGGCCTTCACCGCCTTGTCGACGTCCGCCTCGTTGGCCTCGGCGACCTCGGAGAGCTGCGACTCGTCGCTCGGGTTGATCGTCGGGAAGTAGCTGCCGCTCGCCGGCGCCTGCCACTTGCCGCCGATGAACAGCTCGTAACGCGGGTCGATCTTGACGTGATCGCGCGCCTCCGGAGCCGGCGCGTACTCCCAGGCGGCGCCGAAATCGAGGGCCGGCTTGCCCGGGCTGGTTCCCGAGGCGACGCTCGCGCCGTGGCTGGTGCCGTTGGTCGCGTTGGCCGGCACCGCCGTGCCCGTGGACGCGTGGAAAGGATTCGCGGAGTCCATCTTCGTCCTCATTCCTTGGAGAAGTCGTCGCTGGCGGCGTAGTTGCCGGTGCGCTCTTTTTCGAGCTGCATGAGCACGTCGTTCAGGAGCGCGCTGGCGCCGAAGCGGAAGAGATCCGGAGTCAGCCAGGCGTCGCCGAGCGTCTCCTTGACGATCACCAGGTAGTGGAGCGCCTGCTTGGCGGTGCGCACGCCACCGGCCGGCTTCATGCCGATCTTCTTCCCCGTCGCCAGGTAGTGATCGCGAATGCACTCGAGCATCACCAGGGTGACCGCCGGCGTGGCCGCGGGCTGCACCTTGCCGGTGGACGTCTTGATGAAATCACCGCCCGCGGCGATGCCAATCTCGCTGGCGCGGCGAACCAGATCGTAGGTCCCGAGCTCGCCCGTCTCGAGGATCACCTTGAGGTGGGCGGGGCCACAGGCCTCCTTAGTGGCGGCGATCTCGTCGAAGACCTTGGCGTAGTCGCCGGAGAGCATGGCGCCCCGGTCGATGACCATGTCGATCTCGTCGGCGCCGAAGTCGACCGCGCGGCGTACGTCGTCGAGCTTGATGTCGAGCGGCGACTGGCCGCTGGGGAACGCGGTGGCGACGCTGGCGATGTGCACGCCGCTGCCGGCGAGCGCCTCCTTCGCGACGGGCACCATGTTCGGGTAGACGCAGATGGCGGCGCAGGCGGGGATGCTCGGGTCCGAAGCGAGCGGCCGGCGCGCCTTGGCGCAGAGCGCGCGCACCTTGCCGGGGGTGTCCTTCCCTTCCAGCGTCGTCAGATCGATCATCGAGGTCGTGAGCTTGAGCCCGGCGACCTTCGCCTGCTTCTTGATCGAGCGCTTGGCGAGGGCACCGACGCGCTCCTCGATGGCGACCTTGTCGACCGTGGTGCCGGAGAAGGACGGCCGCGGACGCGCGACGACTGACGACCCGGGGGTCGACGAGGCCTGCGAGGAGTGGATGGTGCCGTGATTCATGCGCGCTCCGACGACTGACCCGCGTCGCCCCTTGGGCGGTAGCGGGAAAAGTGGGACACAAAACTGCTTAAACGGAACGCGGCCGCTAGCGCATCCGCGCCACGGCCGCACGACAAACCGACGCGATCGAAGAAAACGATCGCGCGGGGTGCCTGTTCTCAGCGCCTCGAGTCGATCAGGACTTCGGCGGCGCCGCGTCCATCTTCGCGCGCTTGCGGCGACGACGGGCGGCTTCAGCCTGCTTCTTCCGCCGCTTGACGCTCGGCTTCATGTAATGGCGGCGCATCTTCAGCTCGCGAAGAACACCTTCGGAAGCGAGCTTCCGCTTCAACATCTTGATGGCACGCTCGATCCCGCGGTCGCTTACGACGACCTCGAGCGGCTTGCACTGAATCGCATCACTCGGCATTACATTCTCCGGAAGAACTCGAACGGGGACGGGTGGTATCACGCACCCGCTGGTTCGACAATACGTTTGAATTTAAGCTGCTGAAGTCGCCGGAAAGCTGGTCAGGCGGACTCGGCGCTGCCGTTCGAGCTGGCCTCGCCCGAGGAGCCGCGGCCCCCCTTGCGACCGGCCTTCTTGGCCGTCTTGCCTGCGCGCTTGCCGGCGCCGCGGGTCTTCTTCGCCGTGCCGCTGGCAGCCGCGCCGGCCGACTTCTTCGCCTTGCCACGCCCGGTGCCGCTGCTCGCGCCGCCGGAGGCTGCACGCGGAGAGTTGCCGCGCGCGAAGTAGGTGGTGGCGCGCTTCTGCCCCTGCTTGTTGATTCGCTTGCCCGCCAGCGCCTCGGCGATGGGGCGCGGCAGCTCCTTCGCCTCGAGCCCGAGCTCGGCGCGGATCTGCTCGGCGCGCAGCCCGTCGGGGCGGCGCTCGAGGAGAGAGACGATGCTGTCGACGATCTGCGAGATGTCACCGGCCGAGCGGCGCGCGAGACGACCGCGGCGACGACGAGCTCCCGCCGGCGAGCTGGGGGCGCCCAGGTGCGAGCCGCTCTCGCTCACTACGCTCGCTTCGAGCCGCGAGCGCCCGCCGCGACGGCCGCCGCCCGCGCTGCTCGCGCTCTCGGCCAGGATCTCCTGGAGGGAGGCGCCACGGATCGCGTCGAGGACGCTGGAGGCAAACACGGAAGCGAGGTGATCGAGAGTCGTTCTCAAATTGGACATGGGAGGGTGCTCCTTCGGGCTGCACCGTTGTACATCGAAATCAATCCAAAGAAGGAAGAGAAAAAGTTGCCAATCGCAAAAACCACCCTCCACGACTGGGCACTCGTGGTAGTTCCATCGCGTATCTGAGAAGGCTGCAAAGTCCGTGGTCGCAGAAGTGCAGGGCCGAGCCGAAGTGGCGGAATGGTAGACGCAGCGGATTCAAAATCCGCCGTTCGCAAGGGCGTGAGGGTTCGAGTCCCTCCTTCGGTACAAGCAGGCAGCGACGGCGCCACTGCAAGAGCGACAGTCGCAAAGCCGATCAGGAAAAGTAGACGATCAGCGCGACGATCACGGTGACGGCGGCAATGGCGAGGAAGAGCACCAGCCAGCCACTGCTACCGCTGGCCGCGGTCTTGGCCGCCTTCTCTGCCGGCTTCGCCAGCGAGGCAGGCCTGGCCGCCTTGTCCGCCTGGTTCCTTTCCGCGCGCTTCTTCCGCGCTCGCCGGGGCGGCTGACGCGCCTTGCTCGACTTGGTCGCCGTCGCCTGCGCGCGAGCTTGCGGCGGCAGAGCGACCTGCGCGGCGGCTGCCGGCGGGGCCTCGACGAAGAAGGCCGCTCCAGCCAAGCGGGAAGCGCCGCCCGAAGAGAAGGCCGAACCGGCTGAGGCGAAGACCAAGCAGGCTCCGTCCGAAGCGGTGAATACTGCG
>JAMFST010000261.1 GCA_026225435.1 Labilithrix luteola | reverse complement strand
GGTCGGCGTCGAGAGATGCTTGGTCGCGTTCGTTCATCCTGGCGAGGACGACGATAGCGGGCGCTGTGCGGCAGGCCAATGGCCCAAAATTCGCGGCGCCACATCGGTCAATGTGGCCGCGCCCTCCACGAAGGCCGACGCGCCCACACCGAAGGCCAGCAGCGGCACCTGCGCCCGCGTGTGGGAGCGGGTGGACAGATCTTCGGCATTGCCGTGATCGCTGGTCACCACGACCAGCTCGCGTTCGCGGTCGATCCGCGAAAAGACCGACGAAAGGAGCCGATCGAGCTTCACGATCTCTCGCCGCGCCCAGGGCGTGTCGCGCGCGTGTCCGGCCTTGTCGAGGAGGATGGTCTCGTAAAGCGACACGTCGGCGAGGCGCATCCCGGCCACCAGCGCCGCGGCGACGGCCGGCAACGAGGGGCGCGGCGCCGGAAACCCGAAGCTACGAATCGCGTCGCCCGTGAGGTCGAAGGTCGCCGCGCGCCCCGCTTCGACGTCGGCGAAGGTCGCGAGCTCTCCCCCTTCGGCCAGCGCCGTCAGGCTGCTCGCCGAGAGCGGATAGCGCCTCGGGCGCGGCTCGAGCCCGCGAGCGATGGCGGTGATCCGCGCCGCGCGCTCGTCGTCGTAGGCATTCAGAAAGCGCGCCTGTCGTCCGCGCCGCCGCGCCTCGCCCAGGAAGCTCCGCTCGGTGATGACCTGTTCGAGCCGCCGCGTGGGGAACGCCGGCACGTGCCGCTCCTCGAGCGCGGAGGCGTTCACGCCAGTGAAGATGGCCGTCTGTCCGGTGCCGCTCTGCGGAAGGCCCGGCACGCCCAGGCACGCGTCGATCGCCGCCACCTCCACCCCGCGTGGCGCCGGACGCCCGCGCGGATCGAGCGCTGCCAGGATCTCCACCGGAGCCCCGTCGAAAGGATTCTGCGGCCCGCTGGCCCCCAAGCCGATCCCGTCGACGAAGATCAGGAGGACCCGGGGCACGGATCACATCGTCGCGCGGGCGAGGGCGAAGCCGAAGGTGAGGCCGGCGAGGAAGGCGACGAAAATGAGCGCCGCCACCGCCCACAAGGCGACCCGCCGCTCCTTGTCGAGGAGTATCGAGGAGCCCTCGGCCAGCTCGTAGAGCGTCGCGTTCAACCGGCGCTGCGCCATGTGACGCTTCTGGCTGGCGACCGCGAGGATCCCCGGCGCCACCGGCATGGTGCCGCTGGAGGACGGCTCGAGCAGCGAGGTCATCGCATGGAGCATCTCCGCCGCGCTGGCGAACCTGTCCTCGCGCCGCTTGGCGAGCGCCCGGGCGAAGAACGGCGCCAGCGGAGCGAGCCGCTCGTCCTCCATGTCGATGGGCACCGCCGGCTCGTTCACCACCGCGAGCAAGCGGGCGTACTCGTTCTGCGCCGGGAAGGGCGAGCGCCCGGTCAGCATTTCGTACAAAAGAACACCGGCGGACCAGAGGTCGGTGCGCGCGTCGACCTCCTTGGCGTCCTTCACCTGCTCCGGGCTCATGTACGCCGGCGTCCCCAGGAGCACGCCCATGCGCGTCTTGGAGTTCATCCCGCCGGCGAGATCCATCACCTTGGCGATCCCGAAATCGAGCAGCTTGATGGAGAACTGCCCGTTCGGCTGGCGCGAGAGGAAGACGTTGTCGGGCTTGAGGTCGCGGTGCACGACGCCCATCGAATGCGCCGCCTGCAGCCCGAGGAGCACACCGCGGGTGATGTTCACCGCCTGCGGAACCGGCAAGGGCTCGCCCGCCGAGGTGTAGCGCGCGAGCGGCACCCCCTCGAGGAGCTCCATCACGATGTACGGGCTGCCATCCTCGGCGGTGGCCGCGTCGAAGACCTTGATGATGTTCGGGTGCGACAGCCGCTTGCTGGTGACCCCCTCCTCGAGGAAGCGGGTGAGCAGGTCGATGTCGGTGATGAACTCCGGCAAGAGGAGCTTCACCGCGACCGGCACCCCCTCGATCACCTGGTCGGTCGCATAGACCGCGCCCATCGCCCCCGCTCCGACGAGACGGACCAGGCGGTACTTCTTCGAGAGCACCGCCCCGACGAGCTCGGTGCCAGACGGCGCAGGACCAGGCACGAGCGTGGGATGGTACTACAGGGCGCCTTTGATCTCGAGATAGGCCAGCGCGGGCTCGAGCGAGGAGAAGGCCCGGACGCTCGACTGCTGATCGGAGCGCGCGTGGCGTTCGACCTGCAGGCTGCCGAGGGTCCCGTTCACGATGACGGCGATCCGGTCGTACCCGGCGTTCAGCTTCTGGCGGATGCCGGCGAAGACCCGCTCGAACTCGGGGTCGTTCCGCAGCGGCCCCTTGCGGGTGTCGACGAGCAGCACCAGCCCCTGACGGCGCACGTGGCTCAGCGACTTATCGAGCGTATCGAACGCGTCCACCATGTCGGCGAGCGTCTGGAAGGCGACCGCCGAGCGCTCGACCACGACCAGCCGACGGGACAGATCGAGACGGCCATGCAGATGGGGTGTCCTGACGAGCTCCTGCATCAGCGGCTGAACCTTACCGCAACTGCCCGCCGAACGCTCTCTGCAGTGCCTGCGTCACCTCGGTGTGGCGTGCGTCCACCTCGGCGTCCGTGAGGGTGCGTGCGGCGGCGCGGTAGACCACCCGGAGCGCCAGGCTGGTGTGCCCCTCCGGGATCGAGCCACCGGTGAAGCGGTCGAACAGCGCCACCTCCTGCCCCAGATCGCCGGCCGCGCGGCGCGCCTCGTCGACCACGGCGCCGGCGAGGACGTCGTCCTTCACCACCACCGCGACGTCGCGCGCGCTCGCCGGGAAGCGCGGGATGGGCTTGTAGACCACGCGATCGGCCGCTTCGAGCGGCGCGCGCAGCGCTTCGAGATCGAGCTCGAGGACGAAGACCGGCGCCGTCAGGTCGAACGCCTCGAGGACATCGGGGTGCAGCGGCCCGAAGGTACCGAGCTGCCGGCCACGCGCCATGAGACGGGCCGCGCCGCGCGGATGCAGGTGGGCCGCACCTTCGACCGTGGCGTCGAGCCGCTCCGCCGTGGCGGTCCACACGCCGCGGGTCGCGCGCGCCACCAGCTCGAGAGCGGTCCCCTTCACGTCCCAGACGTCGAGCGACTCCGGCTTCTGCAACCACGACGGGCGCTCGCCGACGAAGACCGCTGCCACCGAGGTCCGCTCGTCCACCGGCCAGGCGCCCGCGGGGTCGACCGGCTCCTTCGCGCGGGCGGCAGCATCGGGCGCGACGTACGTGCGCCCGATGGTGAAGAGGCGCGCGTCCTTCACGCCGTGACGGCGCGCGCGACCGACCGCCTGGAGCAGCCCGGGGAGGAGCCGCGTGCGCATCACCGACTGGGTCACCGCGAGAGGGTTCTTCAGCCCGACGAAGGCCGGCGGCGCCTTGGCATTGGCGAGATCCTCCGGCGACAGGAAGGCGAAGGTCACCGCCTCCGACAGCCCGAGCGACACGGCCGCCTCGCGCACCTCGCGCTCCAGCTCCTCGCGCCCACCGACGTCGCGCGAGGCGCGGATCGGCGGAAGCTCGGCCGGGATCGAGTCGATCCCGCGGACGCGCGCCACCTCCTCGATCAGGTCCACCGAGCGCAGGAGATCCGGCCGGTGGGTCGGCGGGCGGAGCTCGGCCTCGTCGTCGGTCGCCGTGCCGTGCACGGTGCAGCCGAGCCGCTCGAGGAGCGAGAGCGCCGCTTGCCAGTCGTGGCTCACGCCCAGCAGGCGGTCCATCTTCACCCGCTGCAGCTTGATCGGCTGCGGGCGCGGCATGTCGGCGCGCACGTGGAGCATCCCGTCCAGCGCCTTGCCGCCGGCGAGCGCGCGCGTGGTCGCCAGCGCGTGGGCCAGCACCTCCTCCACGTCTCCCGGGTCGACACCGCGCTCGAAGCGGTGGCTCGCCTCGGTGTGCATCCCGTGCCGGCGCGCCGAGCGACGCACCGAGCGCGGATCGAAGTAGGCGCACTCGAAGAGCACGCGCGTGGTCCCGGCGTGCACCTCGGTGGTGGCGCCGCCCATCACCCCGGCGAGCGCGATCGGCTTCTCCGCGTCGGCGATGACCAGATCCCCCGCGTCGAGCGTCCGCTCCACGCCGTCGAGCGTCGCCAGCTTCTCGCCGGCCTTCGCCCGCCGCACCACGATCATCCCGCCGAGGCGGTCGAGATCGAAGGCGTGCATCGGGTGCCCGTAGCCGAGCATCGCCAGGTTGGTGACGTCGACCACGTTGGAGATCGAGCGCACGCCGAGCGCCGCCAGCCGGTAGCGGACGTTGAGCGGCGAGGCGTGCACCGACACGCCGGTGATCGCCGCCGCGCCGTAGTGAGGGCAGCCGGCCGCGTCCTCGACCTGGATGCGCACCACGTCGCCGATGACCCCGCCAGCCGCACCGGCCGTCTCCGCCAGCACGGCGGCGAGCGACGGCATGGCGAAGGGGAGGTCGTAGAGCGCCGCCGCTTCGCGCGCGAGCCCCACGTGCCCGAGCGCGTCCGGCCGGTTGGCCGTCACGTTGATCTCGAAGACGTGATCATGCGAGCTCGGGATGGCGTCCGACAACCGCGTCCCCGGATCGGCCAGGTTCGCCGGCAACACGAGGATGCCTTCGCCGGAGTCGGACAGCCCGAGCTCCGACTCGCTGCACAGCATGCCTTCGCTGGGGACACCGGCGACATCGCGCCGCGCCATGGTCATCCCCTTCCCGCCGGCCGCCGCCGGCAGGTGCGCACCGAGCGGCGCCAGCACCACGAGGCCGCCCGGCTCGGGAACGTTGGGCGCGCCGCACACGACTTCCTGCGTCTTGCCCTCGCCGAGATCGACGGTGACGAGCGCCAGCTTGTCCTTGGTCGGATGCGGCCGCTTCGAGAGCACCGCGACGACGACGCACTCGACCGACGCCGCGCCGAACTCGCTCAGCCCCTCGACCTCGAGACCGGCGAAGGTGAACGCATCGGACAGCTCGCGCGGAGACGCGGTGAGCGCAGGCAGTAGCTCGCGAATGAACGCGTAAGAGGCTTTCATGTCTCGTGTCCGGTCTAGAACTGCTCGAGGAAGCGGGGGTCGTTCTCGGTGAAGAGGCGGATGTCGTCGACGTCGTAACGGAGCATCGCCACCCGCTCGAGCCCCATGCCGAGGGCGAACCCGGTGAACTCCTCGGGGTCGATGCCGCACTGCTCGAAGACGACCGGATGGATCATCCCGCAGCCGAGGATCTCGATCCAGCCCGTGTGCTTGCAGACGTTGCAGCCGGCGCGCGTGCCGTCCGGTCGCTTGCAGAAGGCGCAGCCGATGTCGACCTCCGCCCCCGGCTCGACGAAGGGGAAGTACGAGGGGCGCAGCCGCACCGGGGTGTCCGGCCCGTACAAGCGTACAGCGAACTCGCTGAGCACGCCGCGCAGGTGGGCCATGGAGACGCCGCGGTCGACGACGAAGGCCTCCAGCTGGTGGAACATCGGCGAGTGGGTCACGTCGTCGTCGCGACGGAAGACCGCGCCCGGCGCGATGAAGGCGAACGGCGGCTTCTGCCCCATCATCGCCCGCGCCTGGATGTTGCTGGTGTGCGTGCGCAGGAGCGTGCGACCGCCGCCGAAGTCCTCGGTCCAGAAGGAGTCCTGCATGTCGGTCGCCGGGTGATCCGGCGGGAAGCCGAGGCGCTCGAAGTTGTTCGTCTCGAGCTCGATCTCCGGCCCGTCGTGCACGGCGAAGCCCATCTGGCGGAAGATGGCGACCACGTCCTCGCGCACGCGCGAGATCGGGTGCTTGTGGCCGCGCGGCAGGGCGAGACGGCCGGGCAAGGTGAGATCGAACGGCGGGGCGGCGAGATCGGCGTCGCGCTTCCCCTTGGCCAGCTCGGCGAGGCGCGCCTCGAACCCCTTCTCCACCTCCGCCTTGAGGAGGTTCACCTTCTCGCCGGTGGCGCGACGCTCCTCGTTGGGCAGCTTGCCCATCTCCTTGAGGATGGCGGTCAGCTCCCCTTTTTTGCCGAGGATCTTCGCGTTCTCGTCGCGCAGCGCCTGCTCCGTCTCCGCGGCGGCGAAGCGCGCCGGAAAGGCCGCGCGCAGGTCGGCCAGCGCCTGGTCGATCGAACTCATGGGGCGCGGACTTCTAGCACGTACGCCCGCACGTCCGACGGTCAACCGGGGTGCGCGCGTGTAGGTATAGCTACGCGATCACACGCACCGAGAAGACATCTTTACAGCTAGCGTTGACCGCTTTGGCGCCGCCATTGCTACTTCTCGGACACAACTTGATGACTCGCCCGCGTTCGCTGCTCCCCGCCTGCGTGTTCGGCGCGCTGGTCGCGGCCGGCTTCGAGGGCGTCAACGCGGCCCACTCCACGTTGCAGGCCGATTCCACGCGGCTCACGGCGCTGCTCGCGTTCGGCATGGCGACGGCGGTCATCCTC
This sequence comes from Labilithrix luteola, assembly GCA_026225435.1. Lineage (GTDB taxonomy): Bacteria > Myxococcota_A > Polyangia > Polyangiales > Polyangiaceae > JAMFST01. Next base: position 3,306 of record JAMFST010000261.1, on the reverse strand, counting down.
GCCCCCACCGCGCTCTTCGCGCTCGGCCTGGACCTGGCGGTCAGCTGGGGGGACGCGCTCGCGTCCCGGTGGACGTCGGCGGGGTCACCCGTGGCCCGTGCCCCGGGGTCGCGGCGGCTGTCCTGGCCGTGGCGGCTGACGGTGCAGATCGCCCTCGTCGGGGAAGCCGCGACCATCGCCTCCATCGCCGGTCGCAAGGTCATCGGCTCGATGAGCGCGCATTTTGCCGCCACCCTCATCGTGCTGCTCGCGCTCGCCGGTGGCGCGGTGGCGCTGGTGCTGGCGCGGCTCGCCCTGTTCCTCGTCGAGAAGGCGCTCGCCTGGACGACGGCGAAGTATCCGGAGCGCCGTGGCCTGATCGAGGCCGTCGAGGCGCACGGCGGAGGACTGGTGCTCACCGCGACGGCGCTCCTGGTAGCCAACGCGCTGGTGCCCGCCGAGCAGTTCACCACGCCCTCCATCGCGCTGGTGGCCGGGGTCCTCTTCCACGTGGCGAGCCAGGCCACCGGTCTGGCCGATCGCCTCTCGCACCGCTGGATGGTCCGCGGAACGCTGGTGGCGGCGCTGGCGGCGATGATCTCGCTACGCGGCGTCGAGCACCTCCCGGGTCGCGCGCGGCAGAGCGTGCTTTACCGCACCCCCTGGGCCTCGCTGACCCTGGGCGTGATGCGCCACGCCTTCGACCACGATCGCGACGGGTACTCTCCCTACTTCGGCGGCGGCGATTGCAACGACCGCGACGCGAACGTCCACCCCGACGCGTTCGATATCCCCGGCGACGGCGTCGACCAGAACTGCTCCGGCGCCGACGCCACGCCGCCGGTCCCCGAGATCGCCGAGCCGGCGCGCACCTCCACGCGCAGCGAGCGCTGGAGCTTCGTCCTGGTGCACATCGACGCGCTCCGGCCGGACCATCTGAGCTTCGCCGGCTACTCGCGCCCCACCTCGCCCAACCTCGACAGCTTCCGCCAGCGCTCGACCTACTTCTCCAACGCCTACTCGCTGGCGCCGGCGACCCGCTTCGCCATGTCCTCGCTCTTCACCGGCAAGGACGTCGACCACGTGCCGCAGCGCCGCGGCCCGGCCCTCGACTTCCGCCTCTTGCCGGAGGCGCAGACGCTCGCCGAACGACTCGAGCCGCTCGGCTACGACCGCGCCGGTTACACCATCGCCTACGTGATGCAACACATCCCCGGCATCGGCCAGGGCTTCCGCGTCTGGGACACGCCCTGGCCGGTCCTCGACGAGGGCTCGGTCAGCGGCAGGGACGCGACGCTGACCACCGACGCGTCGGACAGCTACCTCGACACCCAGGCGGCCGGCGCGCCCTTCCTTCTCTACGCGCACTACCAGTGCACCCACACCCCTTACGTGAAGCACAAGGAGTGGGACTACGGCGACACGCTCGTCGACGACTACGACAGCGCGCTCTCCTACTGCGACCAGCAGGTCGGTCGGCTCCTGCAGCACGTCGAGCAGCGCGGCGACCACGATCACGTGGCGGTCATCGTGTTCTCCGACCACGGCGAGCTCCTCGGCGAGCACGGCCTCGGCAATCACGGCACCTCGCTCTTCCAGGAGGAGCTGCGCTCGCTACTGCTGGTGCACCTTCCCTGGCAGACGCCGCCGACGATCGACACGCGCGTCACCCTGACCGATCTCTATCCGACGATCCTCGAGCTGGCGGGTGCGCCGAAGGATCCGACGACGCACGCCTGGAGCCTGGTGCCGCTCTTCGACGGCACGGCGCACACGAGCGAGTGGCAGCGGCCCTTCTATCTGTACATCGACCAGTGGCGCGGCTCGGTGCACCTCGAGGAGCGCGGCGTCCTCGACGGCTCGTACAAGTACGTCCGTGACGTCGCCTCGGGCGCGTCGTTCCTCTACGACGAGGAGAAGAACCCGCTCGAGACGAGCAACCTGCGCAAGCAGATGCCGGCGAAGACGGATCTCCTCGCCGGCATGGTCGACGCCGAGGGCGCGCGCAAGGACTGAATCAGCGGACTGAATCAGCTGCCGTGGTAGCCGGTCTGGGTGAAGAAGTACTCCTTCAGACCGAGGAAGTAGGTGTGGAAGCCGTAGGAGAGCATCTCGGCGTAAGCGTCTGCCGGGTCCCAGCCTTCGATGAAGACGCGCTCGAGGCCGACCACGAGGCCGGTGCGGTCCTGGCCATGGCGGCAGTGCACGTAGACCGCGCCGGTGCTCGGCGTCGGGCCCGCGTCCACGTCGCCACCGTCGGTGCCTGCGTCGACGTCGCCGCCGTCCACGTCTCCGCCGTCGATATCGATCTCGCCCGCGTCGCCAGCGTCGACCGCGCCGCCGTCGATGGCCGCATCCACGGCGGCGTCGATGGCTGCGTCCACGCCGCCATCTGCCCCCGCATCACCAGCGTCCACCGCGATACCGCCATCGGTGTCGTCGTCGTCATCGCCAGCAGGCGCCACGTAGCTCGCCGCGAGCGCATCGAGGGTCGCGTTCATCTGCGCCTGGTTGACGAACGGCTCGAACGCCGACATCGGCTCGCGCACCACGGTCAGCCCGAGGAGCGCCGCGTCGTTCAGCTCCTCCTTGATCTCCTCCGGCGTCGCCTCGACGTAGTCGGCGATCTCGAGGTCCACGATGGTCGTGACGCCAAGCGACTTCAGGTAGACGAGGTTGTCGTAGCTGGGGTGCCCGCCGCGATAGAGGCCGTCGCGAACCTTGGCGAAGTTCGCCGGCGCATCGGCGTCGCTGGTCGAGACGCTCTCCGCCCCCGCGTTGCTCGAGGTCGAGTCACTGGCGCCCGAGCAGGCGACGAGGCCGAACGATGCGGCAGCAAGGGAGAGGCTGAGGACCGAGGAGACTAGCGTGCGCGGCATGCCTACATCGTGTGCAATTTCACGACCAGGAACCACGGACAGGGGTTACAGCGCGTTTCTCGAGTTTTCCGTGTCCGGGGGGCTGAAATGCGAAGCGCCGGCGATCCACGGGGTGGATCGTCGGCGCGTCACGTACTGCGGGTGCTTCGGTTACGAAGCGCGCAGATCTGCTCAAGCCTTGCTCAGGCCTTGGCGCTGGTCACGCCTGCGGCCTTCACGACCGCGGCGAAGGCGGCCTCGTCGACGATGGCGAGGTCGCTGAGGACCTTGCGATCGAGGGCGATGCCCGCGTTCTTCAGCCCGAACATCAGGCGGGAGTAGCTGGTGCCGTGGACCCGGGCCGCCGCGTTGATGCGGGCGATCCAGAGGCGGCGGAAGTCACGCTTGCGCAGCTTGCGGTGGGCGTACGCGTACACCCACGACTTCATCACCACTTCCTTCGCGTAGG
>JAMFST010000260.1 GCA_026225435.1 Labilithrix luteola | reverse complement strand
GGGCTTCGAGGTCACCTACCTCCCCGTCGGCACCGATGGGCTGGTCGATCCGGCCGTGGTCGAGAAGGCCATCACCGAGAAGACCATCCTCGTCAGCGTGATGCTGGCGAACAACGAGATCGGCACCATCCAGCCGCTCGAGGCGATCGGCAAGATCACCCGGACGCGCGGCGTGCTCCTCCACACCGACGCGGTGCAGGGCATCGGCAAGACCGAGTTCGACGTGGAGAAGATGCACGTCGACCTCGCCAGCATCACCGCCCACAAGATGTATGGACCGAAGGGGGTCGGCGCCCTCTACGTGCGTCGCTCCAAGCCGCGCGTGCGTCTGGTCGCCCAGATGGACGGCGGCGGTCACGAGCGCGGCGTGCGCTCCGGCACCTTGAACGTCCCGCTCATCGTCGGCTTCGGCAAGGCGGCCGAGATCATGATGAACGAGGGGAAGACGGAGAGCGCGCACATCCTCAAGCTGCGCGAGCGGCTCCGCGAGAACATCCAGTCGCGCCTCGACGAGACCTACGTGAACGGCTCGATGGAGCACCGTCTGCCGGGAAACCTGAACCTGTCCTTCAACTTCGTCGAAGGCGAAGGGCTGATGATGGCCATCAAGGACGTGGCGGTGAGCTCCGGCTCGGCCTGCACCTCGGCGAGCCTCGAGCCGTCGTACGTCCTGCGCGCCCTCGGTGTCGGGGACGAGCTGGCGCACTCGAGCATCCGCTTCGGCCTCGGCCGCTTCACCACCGAGGAAGAGATCGACTACGTGGCCGACCTCATGGTCAAGAAGGTCCAGGCGCTGCGCGAGATGTCGCCGCTCTGGGAGATGCACAAGGAAGGCATCGACCTGAAGTCGGTCCAGTGGTCGGCGCACTGAGTTTTCAGTAAACGAAAGAACCGCGAGAAAACCATCATGGCCTACAGCGAAAAAGTCATCGAGCACGCCGAGAACCCGCGCAACGTGGGCACCCTCGACAAGGAAGATCCCAGCGTCGGCACCGGCCTGGTCGGCGCGCCGGCCTGCGGCGACGTGATGCGTCTGCAGATCAAGGTGGGCGAAGGCGGCCTGATCGAGGACGCGAAGTTCAAGACGTTCGGCTGCGGCTCGGCCATCGCCTCGTCCTCCCTCGCCACCGAGTGGATCAAGGGCAAGACGATCGACCAGGCCGAGGCGATCAAGAACTCGGACATCGTCACCGAGCTCAATCTGCCGCCGGTGAAGATCCACTGCTCGGTGCTCGCCGAGGACGCCATCAAGAGCGCCATCGCCGACTACCGCGCCAAGCAGGCCGCGCGCGTCAGCGCCACCAAGTAGCGCAGTCACGTACAGCGAGCACACGAGACAAGGGAGAACGACGTGGACACCGAGACCAACGTACCGGCGGGGCACCAGGCGAACGCGGACTACCGTCCGCCGGTAGCGAGCGGCGGCGCGTCGATGAACGTGTCGCTCGCGGCCATCGAGGCGATCGGCAAGCACATCGCCAAGCGCGGCACGTCCGCGGAGGCGACCGCCTTGCGCGTCGGCATCCGCGGCGGCGGCTGTTCCGGGTTCTCCTACGTCATCGAGTTCCACGACGGGGCGCCGCGCGCGCGTGACCGGGTGATGGACTTCACCAGCGAGGACGGCACCCCGGTGCGCGTGCTCGTCGATCCGAAGAGCTTGATCTATCTGAACGGCTCGACGCTCGACTGGGAGAAGACCGTGATGCAGCAGGGCTTCAAGTTCCGCAATCCGAACGAGAAGACCTCCTGCGGCTGCGGCACGTCGTTCACTGTTTGAGTTTGCGATGGACCCGTTTGCCATCCTCGGCGTGGAGCCGACGTTCGCGCTCGACCTGAAGGTGGTGGAGAAGGCACACCGCGATCTGTCGCGCGCGCTCCACCCGGACAAGTACGGCAGCGCCGGGGCGAGCGAGCGGCAGATGGCGCTCGGCAAGGTCATCGAGGTGAACGAGGCGGCGCGCGCGCTGAAGGATCCGGTGCGGCGCGCCGAGGCGCTCTTCGCGCGTGGCGGCGTGCCCGTCGGCGAGACCGAGGAGCCGAAGCCGACCCCGGACTTCCTCATGGACATCCTCGAGCAGCGCGAGGCGCTCTCCGACGCGAGCGACGCGAAGGACCGGTCGGCGATCGCCAAGCTGGCCGCGTCGATCCGCGCGCGGATGAAGACGGCGGAGGAGGCGCTGGGAAGCGCGCTGGTCCCGTCGGCGGCGGTGGAGAGCTTGCGGCCGCAGCTGCCGCGGCTGGGCGAGCTGCGCTACTACCGCCGCTTCCTCGACGAAGTGCAGATCCAGATCGACCGCCTCGATGGTGTAGACAGCCGCGAAGCCTGAAAACACCTTGACCATGCTCCTCGAGATCTTCGACCCCAAAGCTCCGCCGCGCGCCATCGGCATCGACCTCGGCACCACGCACTCGCTCGTCGCCTTCGTCCGCGACGGCCGGCCCGAGGTGGTCGCCGACTGCGACGGTGAGCGCCTGCTGCCGAGCGTGGTCCATTACGACGAGCACGGGCAGGCGCTGGTCGGGCGCGGCGCAAGAGCGCTCGCCGTGGAGCACCCGCGCGAGACGCTGGTGAGCGTGAAGCGCTTCATGGGGCGCGGCGCCGACGACGCGGAGACGCGGGTGCGCAGCCCGTACACCTTCGCGCCGCAAGATGCCGGCGGTCCGAACACGGTGCGCTTCGCGCTGCGCGGCAAGACGGTCACGCCGGTGGAGGCGAGCGCCGAGATCCTGCGGACGTTGAAGCGGCTGGCCGAGGACGAGATCCGCACCGTCGGTGGCGCGGTCATCACCGTCCCCGCGTATTTCGACGATGCGCAGCGGCAGGCGACCAAGGACGCCGGGCGCCTCGCCGGGCTCGAGGTGCTGCGGCTGCTGAACGAGCCGACCGCCGCGGCGCTGGCGTACGGGCTGGACAAGAAGGTGAACGGGACCTTCGCGGTCTACGACCTCGGCGGCGGGACGTTCGACATCACCGTGCTCGTGCTGGACGACGGCGTCTTCCAGGTGAAGGCGACCGGCGGCGACAGCGCGCTCGGAGGGGACGACTTCGACCGAGCGATCGCCGAGGATCTGATCGGCGATCTCGGGCTCGACGCGACACGCGCGGGCGAACCGGCGGTGGTGCGGGCGCTGCTCGACGCGGCGCGGGCGCTGAAGCACGGGCTCACCGAGCACGACGAGGCGACCGTCGCCGACCCGACCGGCAGCGGAACATCGAAGGAGCTGCGCTACACGCGGGCACGGCTCGACGCGCGCATCGCTCCGCTGATCGCGCGTACGGGGGTGGCCTGTCGGCGCGCCCTGCGTGACGCGGGGCTCGAGGCGGCGGAGCTCGACGGCGTCATCCTGGTCGGCGGCTCGACGCGCGTGCCGGCGGTGAAGCGCTTCGTCGCCGAGGTCTTCGGGCGCGAGGCGCTTGCGGATATCGATCCGGATCAGGTCGTGGCGCTGGGCGCAGCGGTGCAGGCCGATCAGCTCTCCGGTCAGGGGCAGAACGAGGTCCTCCTGCTCGACGTGCTCCCGCTGTCGCTCGGCATCGCCGTGGGGGGCGGGGTCGTCGACAAGGTGCTCCCGCGCAACACGACCATCCCAACGACGGCGCGCGGCACGTACACCACGCAAGAAGACAAGCAGACCGGGTTCGACATCCACGTCGTGCAAGGCGAGCGCGAGCTGGCGGGCGACAACCGGAGCCTGGCGCGCTTCCTCCTCAAGGGCATCCCGCCGATGGCCGCGGGGCTGGCCAAGCTGGAGGTGACCTTCGCGGTCGACGCCGACGGCCTGCTCACCGTGCACGCGCGCGAGGCGACGACCGGCATCGAGCAGGTCGTCGAGGTGAAGCCGTCCTACGGTCTCGACGACGAGACGGTGGAGCGCATGCTGCTCGAGGCGATCGACCACGGCGAGGAGGATCTCGCGGCGCGGCGGCTGGCCGAGGAGCGCATGGAAGCGCACCGGCTGCGCAGCGCGACGAAGAAGGCGATCGACACCGACGCGCACCTGCTCGAAGCGGGAGAGCAGGTGGCGATCGAGGGGGCGCTCGCCGAGGTGGACGCGGCTGCGGCGGGCGTGGACCCGACGCGCATCCACGCGGCGCTCGACGCGCTCGACCGCGCGAGCAAGCCGTTCGCGCAGCGAAGAATGGACCGAGCGATCGCCCAGGCGATTCGCGGGCGCGCCGTCGACGACGTCGCGGCCAATGTGACGACGCCGGGTCCGGGCTCGGACTCAAATGGGAGCGAGGGCAGCGTGCCCTCCGAGGCAAGGCACTGAGATGGCGACGACGATTCGGTTCAAGGGCTATGGCGAGATCGCGGTTGCGCCCGGAACGAGCCTGCTGCAAGCAGCGCAGAGCCTGGGCGCGCCGGAGGGGTACGCCTGCGGCGGCGTTTGCGCCTGTTCCACCTGCCACGTGTACGTTACGTCCGGCGGCTCCCTCCTGACCGAGATGGAAGACGAGGAGAATGACATCCTCGACAAGGCGTTCGACGTGCGCGCCACCTCGCGGCTCGGCTGTCAGTCGAAGGTGGAAAAGGACGGCGGCGTCATCGAGGTGGAGATCACTCGCGAGAGTCTGGAAGCGTTCGAGAACGAGCACCCGGAGCACCGCGGAAAGTTCACCGCGCGCTGAGCGCGAGGGGGCGCTGCGCGCGGTGCTCATGGCTGTACATCTGTCCGGCGACAGGGCAATCCGTCCGAGGACGGCCATCGAATTCCCCGGCGGCCCCCTCCCCCCGAGAACTGAACGCCCTTGTCATGAGGAAGGCGTCGTTTTTCTCGGGTGGCAGGGGGGCGTCCGGGGTTGGCCTGGTAACGGTCACGCCCTCGACGCGCTGGCACGAGCGC
>JAMFST010000021.1 GCA_026225435.1 Labilithrix luteola | reverse complement strand
TGCCGGCGACGAAGTAACAGTACTGCTTCAGCCCCTCGAGCGACGTGATGCGCACGTGACCGGCCTCGTCCGACTCGGACAGCGTCTGCGCCATGCCGTCGGCGGTGCGCGCGGTGTGATCGAGCACGATGCGCCGCCGCGCCTCGTCCCACGTGTTGAGCTCGGCGAAGATGCTCGGCAGGGCGACCAGCAGATCGCGGCAGCCGGCCTCGCTGGTGACGTCGCGCGAGACCCAGTGATGGCTCTGCACGCGCGCCTCCTCCGGATCGTGCGTGCGCAGGATGCGGGTCAGCTCGGCGAGCGCCTCGATGCGCGCATCGCGCGACCAGTGCGCCGCGTCCTCCAGCGTGTCGGCCACGCGGAAGAGCAGGTAGGCGATCGCCAGCCCGCTACGCGTCGGCTCGGGCAGCAGCGGGATCGCGAGCGCGAACGTGCGGCTCGTGCGGACAAGGAGATCGTGGATCGTTTCCGCTGTCGCTCGCGCTGTCACGCTGTTCGCTCCTTCACGTTTCTACTCGATGCTTTCCACTGCAGAGCGATCGGTCTACCACCCCTTACGCTCCCACGCGTTCGATACGTGATGCCGCATGTCGCGGAAACGTTGCGGAGGTCGTGACGAACGTGCGAAATGGTAGAGGCATGACCGACGCAATCGTCGCGGGTGGAGGCTTTGCTGGCCTTGTCGCCGCTCGCGCACTCGCATCGGCGGGGCTTAAAGTCGCTGTCCTCGAGGCGCGGACTTCACCGCTACCGGCGTTTCGCGGTGAGCTCCTCCACCCTCCCGCGGCGCGTGGCCTCGAGGCTCTCGGCCTGCTCGGCCCATTACGAAACGCTGGCGCTGTCGACATCCAAGGATTCGCCGCGTTCGACGCCGAAGGTTGCGAGGTGCGGCTGCCGTATGCGCGCGGTCGCGGGCTCGCTCTCGAGCACAATCTCATGGTGCAGACGCTGCGCGACGAGCTGCGGCGCGTCCCCAGCGTGCGGATCATCGAGGGGATCCGCGTCGAGTCGGTCCTCAGCGAAGGTGGTCGGGCGGTCGGCGTCCGCGCCGTGGACGGTCGTCAGCTCGACGCGCGGCTGGTCGTCGCCGCCGACGGGCGCGGCTCCAAGCTGCGCGGGATGCTCGGTTTGCCCGGGCAAACGACGCTCGCCTCCTTCAGCGTGGCCATCGCGCTCGAGGGGATGCCGGTCGCCTCGCCGGGCTACGGGCACGTGTTCACCGCCGCGCCCGGTCCGGTGCTGGCCTATGCCTTTGCGCGTAACGGCGTACGCATGTGCATCGATGTCCCGCGGGACATTCCGCGCGGCAAGGGTCCGCTCGCCGAGTATCTCCGCGACCGGTACGCGCCGCACCTGCCCGAGCCGACCCGCAGCGCGCTCGTGGCCGCGCTCGCTCGCGGAGACTTCGAGCTGTGCGCCAACCACGTGGTGTCGACCGCCGCCTGCGCGGTCAAAGGCGCCGTGCTCCTCGGTGACGCCGGCGGTTGCTCGCACCCGCTGACCGCCACCGGCATGACCGCCGCGCTCCATGACGCGCAGACGCTGGCGGCGGTGATCCGCCAGCGCGGCCTGGGGGACGACGCGCTCCTCGCTTACCAGCGTCGTCGCTACCGCTACGTGCGGGCGCGGGAGATCTTCGCCCAGGCGCTGTACATCGCGCTGCGCGGCCAGGGGCCCGGTGCGGCCGCTCTGCGCGCCGGTGTGTTCGAGTACTGGCGGGGTGGTATGCGCGAGCGCGCCGCCTCGATGTCCATCCTCGCCGGTGACGAGTCGAGCCCGGCGGCCTTCGCCCGCGAGTATTCCCAGGTGCTCGCCGTCGCGGCGCGCGCCGTCGGTGCCGATCTCGTCCAGGAGGGGCCGGCCCATACCGCCCGCACGCTGCGCGAGCTCGGCTCGGTCGCCGCCGAGTGCTTCAAGGTGGCCTACGGCCGCGCGCGCGCCACGCTCTCGAACCAGGGGCTGCGCGAGCTCGGCAACGTGCCGGCCGAGGAGGACGTCGTCACCGACTCCGCCCCCGTCCTCGAGCCGGTCTCGAGCGCCTCGTCCGCCAGCGCGCCCGGCCCTCGCGCCGAGCGCACCACGCTGCGTCCCCTCGTCCCCGCCGCTCGCGAGAGCGGCCTAGTTCGCCTGAGTTTCTTCTACGCGCGACCCCGCCAGCGCCGAGCCGAAAAGGCGCACCACGCTCTTGCGAACGAGCGGGTTACCGTAGGCAGCGGCAACTCCGTCTAGGATCGGCGAGCCGATCACGGCGCGCAGGGTGTGGCCGCTGAGGAAGGCGGCGGTGAAGCGCTTGCGGAGGCGCCAGACGTAGTTGCGCTGGGCGGTCGCTTCGGTCGCGCGGCCGTGGAAGACGTCGGCGGCGGCCTCGGCGGCCATGATGCCCGTCTCCATCGCCTGCGAGATGCCTTCCCCGGTGGCGTTGTGGGTGATGCGCGCCGCCTCGCCGAGGTTGATGGCGCCCGGCTCGGTGCAGTGGTCGACCCAGTTCGTGTACACGATGGGGTGCCCCTTGAGGCGGCCGATCTGCTCGGCCTTGTCGAGGCGGCCGGGGAACTGGTCCTTGAGGAAGGTGTCGAACACCTGGCGCACGTTGCGCTTGGTCTTCTCGCCCGAGTCGTCCTGCCCGTCGATGCAGATGCCGATGTTGACCCGCGTGGGACTCTCGGGGAACAGCCAGCCGTAGAGCGGGGACACGTTCTTGTCGAAGATCATCTCGATCTGACCGGGGGTGAACTCGGCGTTCTCCCACCAGCCCATGAGCGTGCTGATGCTGCGCTTAGGGCGCTGGTCCGGCGAGAAGATGGAGTGCGCTCCGTCGGCGCAGAAGACCATCTTCGCCTCGAGCAGCTCGCCCCCTTCGAGGCGCACGCCGGTCACCCGGCCGCGGTGGCGCTCGAGCGCGGTCGCCTTGGCGTTCTCCCGCAGGACGACGCCGAGCGAGGTGGCGCGGCGGACGAGCATCTCGTCGAACTCGCGCCGCAGCATGACCAGCGCCTCCCCGTCGGACGCGAGCACCATCGAGCGGCCGCCGGGCGTGACGATCTTCACCGACTGGATGGGCGTCGAGCGCGCGCGCAGCTCCTCGCCCACCCCGAGCTCGTCGGCCTGCACCAGCGCGTTGGGCGACAGGCCGGAGCCGCAGGTCTTGTCGCGGGGGAAGGCGGCGCGATCGAGGAGGAGGACGTCGCGAATTCCCCGCTGAGCGAGGGCGATGGCGGCGGATGCGCCTCCCGGGCCGGCTCCGACGACGATCACGTCATGCATGCCTCTGGCTAAAGCAGTCTCCACGGCGCTGCGCAACGCAAACAGTCGCGACATCGCGACAACCCGTGATACGCGCCGAGGGTGTTCCTCACCTTCGGCGCCTTCGTTTACGCCCGTCGCAAGCTGGTTCTCGTCGTTGCCGGGCTCTTCCTCGCGGTGGCGATCGGTCTGCTCATCCGCGGCGGGCCACTGACCAGCGGATCCATCGACGGCCTCGAGGCGACGCGGGCTCAGGACCTGGTCGATCGCGTCCTCGGCGAGCCCTACGACACCACCTTCGTGGCGCTCTTCAAGCCGCGGAGCGAGACGCCGGAGGCCTTCGCCAGCTTCGACGCCGACGTGGAGGAGGCGGCGGCGACCTTGCGGAAAGATCCGGCGATCCGCTCGGTCACCTCGCCGGGGAACGCGCCGAGCCTGGTGGCGCCCCACCTGAAGAACGACGACAGCCACACGCAGTTCGCCGTCATCGTCCTCAACGGCGATCTCAAGGACGGCATCCGCAACTACCCGCACGTCCACGACGAGCTCAACGCGACTGCCAACACCAAGGTGAAGGTCCTCTTCACCGGCAAGATCCCCTTCAACCACGACCTTGCGCACACGATGGAGAACGACCTTCTCCACGCCGAGATCATCAGCCTGCCCATCGCGCTGCTCGTGCTCTTGCTCGTGTTCCGCACGGTGGTCGCCTCGGTGCTGCCGATCGGCGTCGGCGGTCTCGCGGTGATGGGCGGCATCGCCATCATCCTCGGGCTCTCGCACGTGATGGATGTGGCGCAGTACACGCTCAACGTCACCTCGCTCATCGGGCTCGGCGTGGCCATCGACTACTCGCTCTTCACCGTGAGCCGGTACCGCGAGGAGCTGGCGCACGGGCACGACTATCCCGAGGCGCTCGCCCGGGCGATGGACGGCGCCGGACGGGTCGTCGCCTTCTCCGGCGTCGCCGTGGGCACCGGCCTCGCCGGCCTCTTCTTCTTCCGCGGCTCGTACCTCTTCGCCATGGGCCTCGGCGGCGCCATCGTCGTCTTCCTCTCGGTGGTCTTCGCCCTGACGTTCCTCCCCGCTCTCCTGGCGGTGCTCGGGCCGCGCATCCACGCCGGCACGCTGCCGACGATGCGCCTCGGGCCGAAGGAGGGGGTGTGGCACGCGATGGCGCACGCGGTGATGGAGCGACCGGTCGCGGTGCTGGTGCCGACGCTCGCGGCGCTCCTCATCATGGGCGTCCCCTTTCTCCACCTGCGGCTGCTGTCCATCGACGTGCGCGTGCTCGACACCACCGTCGAGGCCCGTCAGGCGTACGAGCTGATGAAGCAGGACTTCCCCGAGGCCGCGGCGACGCGCATGGAGGTCGCCATCCACTTTCCCACCCCGGGGATCGACGCTGCGCGGGTGAAGGCCATCCTCGATCTCACCCAGAGCTTCAAGACCATCCCCGGCGTGACGGCGGTGCAGAGCCTGGCGCAGCCCGATCCGCGGATGACGCTCGACCCGAAGGACATGCCCAAGCCGCAGGAGCTAGCGGACCTGTTCAACCACCCGACGCCGGACGTGGCGCCGTTCCTCGAGCAAGCCAAGGCGCTCTTCTTCCGCGACGGCGACATGGTGATGCACGTGCTGACCGACGCGAAGTCGGAGTCGGACGCGGCGCGCTCCATCGTGAAGGCGATCCGCGCGAACCGGCAGGTGGCCGACGGCACGCTGGAGGTGGGCGGGCAGACGGCGCAGGACGTGGACGCGACCGCCTTCATCCTCTCTCGCGCGCCGTGGGCCGTGGGGACCGTGCTGGGGGTCACCCTGGTGGTGCTCTTCCTCCTGCTCCGCTCCATCGTCCTGCCCATCAAGGCCATCTTGATGAACTTCGTGTCCATCGCCGGCTCCTTCGGTGCCCTGGTGTACGTTTATCAGGATGGACATTTCTGGGTGAAGGAGCCGCGGCCGCTCGAGCCGGCGCTCCCCATCCTCCTGTTCTGCGTCCTCTTCGGTCTGTCGATGGACTACGAGGTGCTGATGCTGTCGCGCATGAAGGAGGCGTACGGCAAGACGGGGGACAACACCGCGGCGGTGGCCGAGGGCCTCGAGAAGACCGCGGGGCTCATCACCAGCGCGGCGGCGATCATGGTGGCGGTGTTCGCCGCATTCGCGCTCGCGCACGTCATCCTCATCCAGGCGGTCGGCTTCGGGATGGCCATCGCCGTGGCGCTCGATGCGACGCTGGTCCGCGTTCTGTTGGTGCCGGCGACGATGCGTCTGTTCGGTGATGCCAATTGGTGGGCACCGCGGTTCATGGGTGGTCACCCGGTGGAGAAACCTCTGCCGGTAGCCGCGCCGGAGCCGCCGCTAGC
>JAMFST010000259.1 GCA_026225435.1 Labilithrix luteola | reverse complement strand
GACCAGCTCGACAAGATCATCGTCGCCGACAAGGCCGCCGGCGATCCCAAGGTGCTCGCCTCGGACGACACCGTCGCCAAGGTCGCCGCGCGGCTGCGCGCGCGACTGTAGAAGCCGAAAGCACCATGATCGGAAGCACCACCGAGGACGGCACCGCCATCGAAGCGAACGCGAGCGACGAGCAGGAAGCGCGCGTCCTCGCCAAGCGCACCATCGCCGAGCTCGAGCCGGCCGAAGGGACGCTCAAGGACGGGGTCCGCCTGCGCTCGCTGTACAAGGCGCAGGAGCGCATCGCCCGGGCCGAGGCGGCCGACACGGTGGAGGCGCTGAACGCGGTGCTCGAAGCGGTGGCCGAGTCGGCGCTCGATCTGGTCCCGGGCGCGACGCACGTGACCTTGATCCTGCGCGACGAGGAGCGTGACGAGTCGGGCGCCTACGTGCCGGTGATGACCCGCGAGCGCGGGCGCGCGCCGGCCGAGACGCAGCCGATCCCCATCTCGCGCAGCGTCTACCGCAAGGTGGTGAGCGAGCGCGCCGCGGTCATCGCCGCCGACGCCAGCCAGGAGGTGGCCAGCAGCGAATCGCTGCTCGGCGCGCAGATCCGCTCGACCCTGGCGGTGCCTTTGTGGCGCGGCGAGGAGATCCTCGGCGTGCTGCAGATGGACAACCGGCGCGACCTCGGCATGTTCACCGCGGGGGATCTCGAGCTGGTCGGGGCGATGGCCCACAACGCCTCGCTGGCGGTGGCCAACGCGCGCCTGGTTCGCCGGCTGCGCGCCGCCGAGGAGCGGCTGAAGAAGGAGAACGCCTTCCTCAAGGGGCGCGAGGAGAGCCGGCGCACGGGCGGGCGCGGGGGCGAGCGCGAGATCCTCGGCCGAAGCGCGGCGATGCGCTCGGTCACCAAGCAGATCGACAAGGTGGTCGACACCAAGGTCACCGTCCTCATCGAAGGCGAGACCGGCGTGGGCAAGGAGCTGGTCGCCGCCGCCATCCATTACCGCTCGCGCCGTCGCGACAAGCTGTTCATCGGGCAGAACTGCGCCGCGGTGCCGGAGAACCTGCTCGAGAGCGAGCTCTTCGGCCACAAGCGCGGCTCGTTCACCGGCGCGCACGAGGACAAGAAGGGGCTCTTCGAGCTGGCCGACGGCGGCACCTTGTTCCTCGACGAGGTCGGCGAGATGCCGCTGACCATCCAGTCGAAGCTGCTGCGCGCGCTGCAAGAGGGGGAGATTCGCCCGGTCGGCGCGACGGTGGAGCGCAAGGTGGACGTGCGCATCGTCGCCGCCACCAACCGCAACCTCGAACGCGAGGTCGCCGAGGGGCGCTTCCGCGAGGACCTCTTCTACCGCCTGCGCGTCTTCCCGCTGCGCGTGCCGCCGCTGCGCGAGCGTCGCGACGACATCGCGCTCCTCGCCGAGCACTTCCTCCACCGCTACGGGCAGGAGCTGGGGCGCTCGCCCAGCGGCTTCTCGCAGCAGACGATGGAGCTGCTGCAGACCTACGACTGGCCGGGCAACGTGCGCGAGCTGCAGAACGAGGTCCAGCGCCTGGTCATCCAGGTGGAGCCGGACGCGTTCGTCACGCCGGAGCTGCTCTCGCCGCGCCTGCGCCGCATCGAGGTCACCATGGACCGCGTGCGTCCGAGCGCGGGCACCTTGAAAGAGCGGATGGACGAGCTCGAACGCTGGCTCCTCATCGAGGCGCTGCGCGGCCACCAGAACAACAAGACGGCGACGGCGAAGTCCCTCGGCATCACCCGCGAAGGACTGCACAAGAAGCTGCGCGGCTTCGGGTTGTGAGGCGTTGTCCTGTGTGAGCTTGCCCCGATCAGATGGAGCGACGTGCGGACCTCGACCAGGCGACGGCGAGCACGAGCACGGCTCCGACGACAATCGCTCCGACGATCCAAGGACACATAGACCTTGAAGGGATCACCCTTTCCGGCAAGACGCCTTCGAGCCACGGATCGTCGGCAATCAACAGTACGACGCTGGTGGGGCTCGCGCACATCGCACCGCTCGCTCCGTGGATGGTGCCCACGATCTTCCACGCACCTTCCGCGCGGACGAGCGCTGGGCCGCCCGAATCGCCCCAGCAAGCGGTGTGCTCCGCGTCTCCTGCGAGCAGGCCATCGTTTCCTACTCGCTTGGCGGCAACTTCGACCATCCCTAAGGCGCCCAGGCCTTGCCTGAGAGGGGAGGCGGAACCGTAGCCTGCCAGTACGAGCGAACTACCTACCCCCTCTGTCTCGTGGTCGAGCGCGAGCGCCAGGGGTGTCGTGGTAGTCGAGCGGTCGAGCGTGCAAACCGCGAGGTCGTGAGGAAGTTCGAGTCGTCGGTACTGCGGATGTACCGTGCAACCGGTCACGCGCAGCGTGCCTCCGTGGGTCGCAACTTCGGCGGGCGGTTGTTGCACGCAATGCGCGCTCGTGAGCACGCGAGTGGGCGCGACCAACACGCCCGAGCAATTCCCAAGAGATACGACAGCTTCGAGCTGGTCGTCAGCGACTGCCGGTCGCCCGCCGACCACCGTCAGTCCGCATCGCTCGCGTCGCCAGCGTCGTCCACCGGCCATTCGCCGAGAGGTTCGAGCAGAGCCTGCCACGCCTGAGTGATGGCGGAGTCCGGTCCGTCGGCAGCGATGACCTCGCCGTAGAGCTCCTGGTACATGGCCTGGATCGTCTCCTGGCGGGCGTCGAGCTCTGGGGTGGTGAGGTCGCCAGGCAGCATGCCGGCGCAAGTCAGCTCGCTCGCCCGGCAAGCGTAGCTCGCGTCGACGTCCGGCAGCTCGAGGATCGCACGTTGCAGAAGACACTCCTCGCGAAGACCGACGTGGCACTGCGCTCGACCGAGATCGGAAGCGTGGGCGACGCAGTCGTCGCCACTCAGCGCACCGCCCTGGCAATCGGCGCTGGAGTCGCACACGCGGCAGCTCTCCCAGCCGCCGTCCTGGACAGTGCAGACGTGAGCGTACCCGTTCGCCTGGATGCAGGCTTCCCAGTCGCAGAACGCGCGCAGCGTCGTCGGATCGAGATCCGCAATTCGCGCCGTGGTCCTGACGCTCGAGGCGTCTTCGCCAAATCGGTAGGCGTTCGCGGCGGCCACCCCGCGGAGACTCACCACGTGGAGCACATTCACGCAGTCGACCCAGGCGTCAGCGGTGGCGTCCTGCACCCCGTCGCCAGCTTTCACTGGGCTTGCCTTCCGCTCCTCGTCAGCGCTGGTTTCCGTCTCGGAGCGGGTCTCCCTTCGCGACGTGACCGCGTATCCGAATCCCGCGGCCATCAGGACGACGACGCTGAACGTCGAAAGGATGCGTGGGAGCCTCTCCGCAATGGGTCTCATGGTCCACACTTCTCCGTGAGCTCGGCGGAGCACGCAGGCCCGTAGCCCGTCGTGTAGAGGCCCGACAGACCCTCTCGGGTGCAGTCCTCGTCGAGGTCGAGGCGACAATCGCCGACGCTCCCGCGCTCGTCCTCCATGCATTCTTCGCGCGTGCTGTAGGAGCGATTTTCCCCCATCGTCGACGTGAAACAAGAGTACACGGCGCTAGAGAGGACGGAGGGGACCTCCAGCTCGAACTTGGTGTTCGGGTCCTCCGGGTCATAGGTGCGCTCGTCGGTCAGGCAATCCCTAGCATAGCCATTTCTTTTAGCGCAGACGAAAAAATCGCAATACCTCGCTAGGTCAGCGTCGCTCAGCTCTCCGATCGTGTTGTCGCGGGCCGCCCCCGAATACGGAATGTTCGCCAGCGGAACCGCATGGCTCGGCGGAGCAGCGCCGGCCATGCCGAG
>JAMFST010000258.1 GCA_026225435.1 Labilithrix luteola | reverse complement strand
GCGTCGTCGTCATCATCGTCGTCGTCACCGAAGGGGCTGTCGGCGGTGGCGTCGGGAACCTCGCCGCTGCAGGTGCCGGTGCGCGTGCTGCACGTCTCGCCGGAGGGGCAGTCGTCCTTGGTCTGGCAGGAGACGGGGACCTCGCACTGCAGGCTCGTCGGGTTGCACGTCGTGCCGGTGGGACAGGCGTCGGCGCCGGTGGTGCACTCGTAGCTGGTGTCGCCGAGGATGGCGCTGCAGCCCCCCATGCCGAGCAGCCCGGCGAAGCCGAGGCCGAAGGTCAGCAGCGCCGCGACGACGATCCGGCGGGACATCAGAAGCGGATCCCGGAGACCAGGGGCGCGAGCACGGCGGCAGCGGCGGGGGGTGGGGAGTCGTCGCTGGTGCGGGCAAAGAACAGGATCGCCGAGACCGCGAGGGCTGCGCCGCCGACCGCGAGCGCCACCGTCGAGATCGTGGCGTCGCGGTGGTAGCCGTCGCTCGCGTCCTGGTAGCTCTGGTAGGTCTGCCCGTCGGTGCCGGTCATGTAGTTGTGCGGCCGGGTGGCCAGCGCGATGACGCCGAAGGCCGCACCGCCCACCACGCCGACGGCGCCGAGGATGAACGTCGTCCCGGTGGCCGCGTCGATGCGCCCGTGCGACGTGCTCGACGGCGGCGTGGTGTCGACCGGCGGCGGCGGAGTCACCGGCGGCGGGACGACCACCGGCGTGGGAGGAGGCGGGGGCGGTGCCGCGGCGGCGAGCGCCTTCTTGGCCCCCTCGAGCCGGCGCACGTAGTTCTCCGAGCGCGTGTGCTCCGCCGGCGTGAGGTCGAGCGTCTGGTACTTGTGGAACTGGGTGAGCGCGTCGTCGATGCGACCGAGCCGCTCGTCCACCACGCCGAGGTTGAAGACCAGCTCCTTGGCGTTCGGGTCGAGGACCAGCGCCGCTTCCAGCTCGGCGGCCGCCTCGTGGTAGGCGCCGCTCTGGTACAGCTCCTTCGCTTTCTTGAAGTGGACCTGCGCCGCGGCGTGGTTGGCCGGGGTCGCCGTGCTGGTGCTGCTGGCGCCTGCCGACTTACCCGGCTGTGCGTGGGCGATCCCCGACGACGAACAGACCGCGGCGGCCATCACCAGCAGGGCGTATGTGCCGCGAGCACGCATCGTCGTCTTCACCGGTCTCCAGGATAGCTTGTTCCGGCGCTCCCCCGGGAGCGAAGAGCGTAGACCCAGAGGCCGGCGCGCTGGTCGACCAGCAAAAAACGCTCGCGCAACGCTTCACGGAGTGTCGGATCGTACAGATCGTGGTCCGGGTCGACCTCGGTCAGGGGCCGCTCCAGCAGATCGCTGCTCATCACCGCGCAGGTCACCTCCGGCCGGCGCACGTCCTCGAGGAAGGCGGCCTCCGACCAGCGCCCGTACTGCACCAGGGGCGTCAGCTGCACGGGCGCGTGGAAGAGGCGGTGGTCGATCATCAGCTCGAGCCCCGAGTCGTCGGCCATGACCGTCTCGCCTGGCTTCGCGCCGCACAGCGTGCGCACCTGGGCGATCTCCGCCGTGACGTACGGAGCGCGCACGATGGTCTCGACGGAGCTGCGCACCGAGGCGGTCAAGGTCCAGACCAGCTGGAAGACGGTGAGCCCGAGGAGCGCGAGCGCCGGACGATCGGCTAGCTCGTGGAACGCGAAGGGGAAGCTGGTGGCGATGACCACCAGCGCCACGCAGGGCTCCATCCAGTAGTTGCTCGCGCTGCCGTACTTGGCGAGCGAGAAGAGCGTCCAGCCGAAGGCGACGACGAGCCCCGCGATCGCGAGGAGAGCACCGCTCTGGCACCCTTCGATCTTGCGCGACCGCCAGGCCAGCACGGCCGCCGCGAGCAGCGGCAGACCGAGGAACTGGAGGCGCGAGGTCGCCTGGTCGATCGCCAGCGAGAGGGTCATCGGCGCCTTGATCGGCTCGACCAGGTGCTGGAGGAACGCGCCGTGGCTGATGGCCATGAGCGTGCCGCCGAGGAGGACGCTGACCAGGACCGCGGTGGCGATGGGCGCGATCTTGCGCCGGCGGAGGAAGTCGACGGCGAGGGTGCCGGCGGCCAGCGCGAGCACGTTGGGCTTCACCCAGGCGGCGAGGGCGAAGAGCGCCCCCTCGAGCGCCGTCGGCTCCCCCCGGCGGACCGAGCGCGCGAAGGCGATGCCGGCGAAGAGGAGCGCGAGCGCATCCGGTCGACCGGAGGCGCCGTAGAGGGTGAGCACGTAGACGGCGCCGACGAAGGCCGCCGCCCCCCAGGCGAGCGAGCGGTTGGAGATGCGGCTGCGGGTGTACGCGAGGCCGCCGAGCAGGCCGTACCAGGCGGCGATCGAGAGGAGGCGGGTGAGCCACGACGCCGCCCCCTCGGGGAAGAGCGCCACCAGGAACGCCAGCAGCGGCGTGTAGATGACGTAGTGCCGCGCGGGCGGCGGGCCGTCGTCGAGGATGCCGACGTGCGGGTTCACGTACAGCGGGCGCCCGGCGCGCAGGCGCATGGCGTCGTAGAGGATGTGCCCCTCGGAGCCGTCGAGCGGCCGCGAATGCAGCGTGAGCAAGGCGAAGGCGAGCACCATCGCCAGCCCCACGGCGAGGAGCAGCAGCGCGAGCTTCGCGGTGGAGGCTCGCAGTCGCATGCCAGCGCACTCATAGAGCGAAAGTCTGGCGGAGGCGACCGGAAGTTCGCGCCGGGCCGCACGCGTGGCTTCGCCGGGGAAAGTGCGGTAAGCCCGCCGCATGGCCGACGTCGACCTTGCCGGAACGATCGCAGCGCTCGGGCGCCGGGCACGCACCGCGGCGCGCGCCGTGGCCCCCACCTCGCGCGAGCAGAAGGACCGCGCGCTGCGCATCGCCGCGGGCAAGCTCGGCGACGCCGCGGAGGTGAAGAGCATCCTCGCCGCCAACGCCCGCGACCTCGAGAACGCGCGTGCCCGCGGCACCGGCACGGCGATGCTCGACCGGCTGATGCTCGACGAGAAGCGCCTGGCCGGCATCGCCAACGCCGTCTCCGAGATCGCCGATCTGGCCGATCCGGTGGGCGAGGTGATCGCCGAGACCGTCCGTCCGAACGGCCTGCGCGTGCTCCGTCGCCGCGTCCCGCTCGGGGTCATCGCCATGATCTACGAGGCGCGCCCCAACGTGACCGTCGAGGCGAGCGCGCTCACCTTGAAGGCCGGCAACGCGGTCATCCTCCGCGGCGGCTCCGAGGCGAACGAGACCAACGCGGCGCTCGCCAAGGTGATGCAGGCGGCGCTCGCCGAGGCGGGCTTGCCGGCCGACGCCATCCTCCCGGTCCCGACCACCGACCGCGCCGCGGTGCTCGAGCTGCTCAAGCAGACCGAGACGGTCGACCTGGTGATCCCGCGCGGCGGTGAGGCGCTCATTCGCCTGGTGACGGAGAACGCTCGCGTGCCGGTGGTGCAGCACTACAAGGGGGTCTGCCACCTCTTCCTCGACGCCACCGCGGAGCAGGGGATGGCGATCGACCTGGTGAAGAACGGCAAGCTGCAGCGGCCGTCGGCGTGCAACTCGCTCGAGTGCCTGCTGGTTCACCGTGACGTGGCGCGCGAGATCCTTCCGCCGCTGGCGCGCGCGCTGGCCGCTGCGGGCTGCGAGATGCGCGGCGACCCCGAAGCGCGCTCGATCGTGCCGGAGATGACCGCGGCGACCGACGCGGACTGGGGGACCGAGTTCCTCGATCTGATCCTGGCGGTGCGCGTGGTGGGCAACCTCGACGAGGCGATGGCCCACGTGACCCGGTACGGATCGGGGCACACCGAGGCGATCTGCACGCGAAACGATGCGAACGCCAGCCGGTGGACCAACGAGGTGGATGCGGCCTGCGTGGTGGTGAACGCCAGCACGCGCTTCCACGACGGCGGTGAGCTCGGGCTCGGCGCGGAGATCGGGATCGCCACCAGCCGGCTGCACTGGCGGGGGCCGATGGGGCTCGAATCGCTGACGACGATGAAGTGGCAGGTCGAGGGGACCGGGCAAACCCGTCGTTGACGGCGTGCCCGCCCGCCGGCAACGTGGCGGCGCGGCGAAGCAGGACACGGCAACACCAGCATCACAGCATCACGGGCATCACGTTAAGAGCCGGGAACACCCGGCCGAGGAGCGGTACTTGGCAGCAGCGAAGCGGACGGGCGGACGAACCAGCGGCGGTAGCACCGGCGGCAAGAGCACGGGGACGGGCGCGGGGACGCGCGCGCGACCGGCAGCGCGGCCGGCATCCGGGCCAGCGCGTGGCGGCAGCAGCAAGAGCGCCACCGGCACCGAGCGACCGCGGCTGCGCTCGTCGCACGCGAGCGGCGCCTCGGAGAAGGTGATCGGATCGTCGACGCGACGGCCCGCGGCTCCGGCCAAGAAGACCGGTGCGGCGGGGGCGAAGAGCCGGCCGGCTGCGCGCTCGGCAGCTCCGGCGGCGCGGGATCGCGACGCCGGTCGCAACATCCCCCGGCCGCGCCGTCTCGAGCCGGCCAATCCGCCGGTCTCCTCGGGTCCCTCGGGCATCAATGCGCGCCCCAAGAAGAAGGGCCCCGGGCCGGCGAACGCCGTTCCGCAGGGGTCGCTGGCGAGCGATCGC
The DNA here is from genome assembly GCA_026225435.1 of Labilithrix luteola. GTDB lineage: Bacteria > Myxococcota_A > Polyangia > Polyangiales > Polyangiaceae > JAMFST01. The sequence continues at coordinate 7,869 of JAMFST010000258.1, read as the reverse complement.
GCGCGTGGCCTGGCGATCACCATCGCCGTGGCGGCGCTCGACAAGAAGGCGGTCGGGCTCGAGATCCTCGATGTCTCCGGCCGCGTCGACTACGCCGACTTCCTCGTGCTCATGACCGGCCGCAGCGACCGTCAGGTCGTCGCGCTGGCGCAGGGGATCGAGGAAGCGCTCGGCGAGAAGGGGACCCGGCCGCTCTCGGTCGAGGGGCTCCCGCACGCCAGCTGGGTCCTGATGGACTTCGGCGACGTCGTCGTCCACGTCTTCCAGGACGAGGCGCGCAGCCTCTACGATATCGAAGGCCTGTGGATGGACGCCCGCCGCGTGGCCGTGCCCGTCCCGGAAGAGCTCCGCTGATCGGGAGAGCAATCGTCGATTGGACGTGACGGGCGTGCGATGTCTAGGCGGACGCGAGGAGAGCGCGGAGCGGCCTTTTGGCCGGGACCGCAGAGCTCTGGCCGCGCAGCGGACAGGAAGCCTGGGCGGAGCACTCCCCGCAGCGCCCAACGACGACAGCGCGCGTCCGGCGCGTTCAAGCGGCGGTTGCTCAGAACAGGCGGTAGTCCAGGCCGACGGTGAGTACGGGGAGGAAGCCGTACTTCTCGAAGGACTGGTCCACCTGCTTGCCGGCGCTGGCGACCAGGCTGCTGTCGCCGCCGCTCGGTGCGGTGATGCTCGTCGAGCTGTTGATGGTGAAGGCGCCGCCGAGGGCGGTGCGCAGGCGGAAGCCCTGGACCAGCGGCCACTCCCAGCCGATCTCGGCGTCGACCATCTGCACGGTGGTGCTGAGCTGGTAGCTGCCGTCGCCGGCGTAGCTGGAGTACGCGCCTTCGCCGGCAGCGCTGGCGACGGCCCCGGCGGTGGTGCTGCCACCGAGGTGCACCAGCGCGTAGCCCGCGTCGGCGTAGAAGCCGTGGTTCTCGAAGGGGCGGATGCCGATGTGGGTGCGCCAGACGAGCGACTTGCCGAAGCCGGCGCGGAAGAGCGCCGAGGTGCCGGCGTCGTAGGCGTTGACCGAGCGGAGGATGCCGTCGACCGCGTTGGCGTAGGCCTGCGGGGTGGTGCCGAGGGCCGTCGACAGGCGGATGCGACCGGGGGTCTCGAGCGCGAGGCGGCCGGCGACGTCGAGCGGCGCGTCGGTGTCGACGCCGAGCGCGAAGTGCCAGGCGCTGGGCGAATCGGAGGAGGCGTGGACGGGCTTCTCGCCGTCTTGCGGCGCCGAGCTGGCGCCGAACGGCTGCAGCTGGAACGCGGCCATCGGCGCGGGCGTGGCAGGCGTGGCGTCTTCCTGGACCGGCTCCGCGGGAGCAGGTGTGACGTGCGCGACCGGGACGGAGGGGGGCGGCGGAGCCGGCGGGGGCGCGGCCACGGCTTCGTTCACCGGCGGAGCGGCGACGACCGGTGCCGGCGGCGCGACAGCTGTCACCGGCGCAGGAGCGGGGGCCGGAGCCTCGTCGAAGTGAGTCTCGAGGGGAAGACCATGGTCTTCGCTGTCGGGTGTGTCCTCGGCGCGGGCCATCCGCTCGGTGGCGGCGACGGAGACGAGGGCGGTGAGCGCGGCTGCGAAGACGGTGGTGGCCGTGGCGCTGCGACGTCGGGTGTTCATGGAGAGGAGACCGTGGACGGAAGACGACCCGTCCCGGTGAAACGTTGGGAAACGTCCGTGGTTCATCGACCACGAGTACGGCTCCAGCTCGCGCCACTTGAGTGGGCGCGGCCGTGGCGGGGCGAAGTCTCTCGATTCTCCGCGGTCTACGAATGGAACGCGACGGCGGCGTGGCTCACGATCGAGCCGTCGTCCGCGTCCACCGTCTGCTCGTAGTGCAGCAGCTCGCTCGCCCTGGCGTCGCCGTCGACGGAGCGCAACAGCGAGTAGATCGGCCCGAGACCGCAGACCCGGCGCGTGTCGAGATCCTGGGCGACGTGCTCGAAGAACGAGGTGGCGCCGCGATCCATCGCCCGGTCGAGCGAGTCACGGTCGCGCGCCTCGAGCTCCCGCCGGGCGGCCGCGTCGTGCGCGCGCGCGTCGCCGAAGCGGGGACCGACGTGCGCGAGATCGGCGCCCGCGACCACGACCACGCGACCGGGGCGAGCGGCGAGGAGCGCGCGCACACCGTCGAAGAAGCGGGTGACGCGCCTGTCGTCGCCGGGCTCGCGCCCCGAGGACTGCGCTTCGCCGAGCCCGGCGAGCACGGGCACGATGGTGGCCTTGCGCTCGCCGAGGAGGTGACGGAGGAACACCGCCTGGAACTCGATGGAGTGCTCGCGCTTGTGGTTGAGGAGGTCCTCGTACGGATCGAACTCGCAGGCTTCCGCCAGCTCGTCGATGGCCTGGTGATCCGCCGGCATCGCCCCCAGCGGCGTGGCGAAGTCCTGGCGACACAGCGCGAACGGGCGCCGCATGGGCGCGTGCGAGGTTCCGAAGACGAGGAAGGTGTCGACCTCGGGCGCGAGGCGTTCGCGCAGGTGGCGGTAGGCAGCACCGTAGCCGACCGCGCCGCGCCAGGGGTCGATGTGCGGAGCGACGAGGGCCACCAGGTGACCGTCGCTCTTCGCGGTCCTCGCGCCGGGATCGCTCGTCTCGCTGGCCCTTCCGGCCCGTCCCAGGCACTCGTCGTCGAGGTAGCGCGCGAGCTGGCCCGCATCGGCGTGGTACGCGCCGCCGGCGTGGGAGGCCGGGCGCACCGCGCTCGTCACGAAGGCGTGCTCCACCTCACGCCGCGCCTCCTCGAAGCGCGCCCCTTGCAGCAAGAGCGCGCGATCGAGCTCGATCGCCAGGTGCACCACCAGATCGGTCGGCACCTCCTCGTCCAGCTCGCGCCCCACGTCGGCGGCGATCTCCCGACAGGTGCGCCGGCCGTCGAAGCGCGCCAGCAGCGGACCGAGCGCCGCCGGGAGCGCCACGTGCCCGCTGGCGATCCCCTGCGTGTCGCGCAGCACGAGGAGCCGGCCGCGCTCCGGATCGGTGACCTGGATGACCTCCACGGGGCGGAGGCGCGGACGGGACGTGGGGCTCACGCCATTGTCTTTGTGCACCTGGGCGTCCATGGCAAGGGGAGCGAGCGACACCACCGATGAGCCGCGCTCCCCGAACCCCGAGCTTTCGCGACCACCCGTTGCGTCCCGAGCTCCTCGCGCTCTACGCCGAGGCGGAGGCGCTGCTCACCGGCGTGACGTGCGAGGCGTCGACCGATTGCTGCCGCTTCGGGGTCACCGGGCGCGAGCCGTACCCCACGGCCATCGAGCGCGCCGAGCTCACCCGCGGGATGCAGGCGGGCGGCGTTCGCTTGAACCCCACCAGCAGCCCGCGCACTCGTCTCAAGGTGGCCGACGAGCGCCGCTGCCCGCTCCTCGACGACGCAGGCCGCTGCCGCGTCTACCAGGCGCGCCCGTTCGGCTGCCGCACCTTCTTCTGCGAGCGTGGGCGCGACGCCAGCGGCGATCCGGCGGTCCTCCCGCGACGCGAGCTGCAGGCGCTCGGCCGCCGCATCGCCGATCTGTCCGCCCGCTTCGATCCGCGCGACCCCGGCCCGGCGCCGCTCACGCGCTCGTTCAAGGCCTGACGGCCTTTCACTCGCTCACTTTGTCACCGGGGAGTCTCGCGACTCCCCGCCCCGCCGAAGTGAATTCGTCGGGGCCCCACCTCTCGCGGACGCTCCGCTACGCGTCGCTGAGAGAATCGGCATCCTACGAGGTCCGAACGCGGCTGACGGCGGGCGTGCGGCGTGCGAGGGTGCGCCGATCGTGGCCCCGACGCGTGACAGGAGGAGCTCCAGGCTGCTGAGCCGGGCGGCGCATCGCGTCGTTCCGTTCGTCCTGCGCCCGTCGCTCCTCGGAGGAATGTACGTCGTTGCGCTGGCGCTGGCCGCGGCGGGTGAGCAGGGGGGGAACGAGCGCGCGCTGGGGCACGAGGCGGAGACGCTGGCCCGCGCGGTGCTGGCGCGCCTGGGGAGCGAGGTGCTGCGCTTCGAGCTCGCGCTCCTCGGGCTCGCCTTCTTCCTCGGCGCGGTGCTCGGTGTCGGGGCGGCGCGGCTGGTTCGCCTGCGCGACCACCTCGCGCGGGCCGAGCCGGCGACGATGAGCCGCCTGGCCTGGCGCTCGCTGCCGGTGACCATCGGGCTCCACGCGTGGTTCTTCGCCTACGGGATGGCGCGGCTCCCCGCGCTGTACGCCGATCGCTGGTACGCCCACGGCGGTCTTCCGCGGACCGTGCAGGTCCTGGTGGTGGACGTGCTCCACCCGCGCGGCGTCGTGCTGGCCGGGTTGCTCGCGGCGATCGCCTACGCCTTCGGCGCGCGCGCTACCCGGGCGAGCATGCCGCGGCGGCTGCGACGCGCCCTGGGCTTCGGCGGTCTGTCCGCGGGGATCCTCGCGCTCGGAAGCGCCACCGGCCTCGATGCTGCGCCGGCCGAGCCCGTGTCCGCTCCGTCGACCTCGCCGCCAGCGTCGCCGCCTTCGCCGGGCGCGCGCCCGAACGTCCTCATCCTCGCCGTCGACTCGCTGCGCGCCGATCACCTCGAGCCGCGCGTCGCTCCGAACCTCGCCGCCCTCGCCAGCCGGGCGACCCGCTTCGAGCGCGCGTACGTCAGCCTGCCGCGCACGTTCCCCTCGTGGACCACGCTGCTCACCGGCCGCTACCCGCAGCACCACGGCATCCGCTCGATGTTCCCGCGCTACGAGGAGCGCACGAAGGACTTCGACGCGCTCCCGGCGCGTCTCACCGACGCCGGCTACAGCACCGCGGTCACCAGCGACTACGCCGGCGACATCTTCGGGCGGATCGACCTCGGCTTCGCGCGCAGCCAGGTCCCCAGCTTCGACCTGTCGACCCTCGCGCGCGAGCGGGCCCTCGAGCGCGAGACGCCGCTGCTGCCGTTCCTGGTGACGCCGCTCGGACGCGCGGCCTTCCCGGCGCTGCGCTCCTCCAACACTGCCGCCGATCCCGAGCTGCTCGCCAGCGACGCCGTGCGCCTGCTGCGCGATCTGTCGGCCAGGCCCGATCCGTTCTTCCTCACCGTCTTCTTCTCCACGGTGCACTTCCCCTACGCCGCGCCGGATCCCTGGGAGCGCGCGTACACCCGCGCCTCGTACCGCGGCCGCTTCAAGTACGACAAGCCGATCACCCTCGGGGGTGACGAGGCGCTGGTGGACCGGGAGGACGAGGAGCAGCTGCGCGGTCTGTACGATGGCGCGGTCGCCAGCGTCGACGCCGCGGCGGCGCGCATCCTCGCGGCCCTGCACCAGCTCGGGCACGACGGCGACACCATCGTCGTCGTCACCGCCGACCACGGCGAGACGCTCTACGACGGCGGCCACGGCGAGGGGCACGGCGATCATCTCTTCGGCGACGAGGCGGTGCACGTGCCGCTGCTGATCCTCGACCCTCGTCATCCGTCCGGGCGCAGCGAGCCGGCGCTGGTGCGCGACGTGGACCTGGCGCCGACTCTCTATGCGCTCACGGAGACCGCGCCGCCGGCGGATCTCGACGGTCGCTCGCTGGTCCCGGCGCTCCTCGGGCAGCCGATTCCCGGCGCCCCTGCGCTCGCCTTCGCCGAGACCGGTCTGTGGTTCACCCGCGACATCGCCGCGCTCGCCCCGTCGCTCCGTCTCCCGTATCCGGCCATCGGCGAGCTGCTCGAAGCCGACGACGCGCACGGTGGCGAGCTGGTGCTGTCGTCCCGCTTCACCGCGCTCACCCGCCTGGCCAAGCACCGCATGGCGCGCGACGAGCGCTGGAAGCTGCTCTACCTGCCGACGCGTGCGGGCGCGCTGTACCAGCTGTACGACACGGTCGCCGACCCGCTGGAGACGAAGGACGTCGCCGCCGAGCATCCGGACCAGGTGGCGCGGCTGCGCGCCGAGCTGGTTCACTGGATGCTCGAGGATCCCTCGACGACGCTGGTGGACGGGATGGTCGTGCCGCGATGAAGGGGGCGGGGACGTTCGCGCTCGGCGTGGCGCTGCTCGGCGCCGGTCTCGCGTGGAACCTGGGTGGGCGCGAGGATCCGCCCGGCGTCCCGCCGCTGGCGCCGCCGACGGGCGCGGCCAGCGCGCCGGTGACGAGCGGAGCCGGGGGCGCGGCAGCTCGTCCGCCGTCCGAAGATCTGGTGACGGTGGAGCGCCTGGGTCGCTCGCTTGCCCACGCGACCCTCGATGTCCCCAACCTCCGCGCCGGCGAGGCGCTCGCCGCCACGAAGAACTGGCGACGCATGCCGACGCCCTGGCTCGACGTCAGCGGATTCTCCGGCCCGGCCCGCGGTGTCGCCTCGACGACCGCGCTGCCGGAGAACGAGATCGAAGCGAAGGCGGTCGCGCTCCCCAGCGGCGGTGTCTGGCAGCCCGACGCGCACACCTGGAACATGAACGAGGGGGCGTACCTCTCCAAGGACACGCTCTTCGCGCCGACCCCGGCGACGATGACGTTCCCTCTCACGCTCCCGGCGCACGCGCGCTTGCTCGTCTCGACCGGTCTGTCGACGCCGGCCAGCGTGCCAGTGCGCTTCACCGTCACGGCCCGCGACGCCTCGAGCGGTGCCGAGAGCACCTTGTTCGACGAGACGCGCGCGCCGGCCGATCAGACCGCCTGGCACGAGGTGGCCATCGATCTGTCGGCCGTCGCCGAGCGCCCGATCGAGCTGTCGCTGCGCACGCATGCCCTCCCGCGCGAGGCGCATGCCGGCAAGGCGAACGTCGCGCCCTCGACGGCGCTGGCGCTGTGGGGCGATCCGCAGATCCAGGCGCCGGCCGCCTCGGCCCCGGTGCACCCTCCGTACAACGTGCTCTGGATCGTCGTCGACGCGCTCCGTCCCGACGTTCTCGCCACGATGCATGACGAGGCGGACGAGCGCGCCCTCGCCGCCGCGCGCTACCCCATCGGCGACGCGTTGCTCCCGCGCATGCCCGGCCTGCTGCCCAACCTCGAGGCGCTCGCCGCCCGGGGCGCGCGCTTCACCCATGCCTACTCGGCGGCCACCTGGACCCGCCCGGGGACGCTGGGGATGCTCGCCGGCGCCCGCCCGTCGGAGCTCGGCACGCAGACCCTCTCCTGGCTGGTCAGCGATCCCGAGGCGACCCGCTACTACGCCACCGATCGCCCGCTCTTCCCGCATCTGGCGGCCACCCACGGCTTCGACGTGCGCGGCTTCGTCAACAACTACTTCATGAGCGGATACGCCCCCGTCGGCCTCGACATGGGCTTCCCCGCGCTCGACGACCACCGCTACCCGACCCGCGACACCCGCGAGATCGAGCGTGACGCCGAGGCGTTCCTCTCCGCCCACGCCGGCGAGCGCTTCTTCGCCTTCTGCAACTTCACCTCGCCCCACGAGCCCTACGAGCCTCCGCCGGAGATGGAAGCGCGCGTCCCCCCTGCGCCGGCCGGCCCGGCGGATCCGACCATCCGTCGCTACGTCGCCGAGGCGGCCAAGGACGACGCGGCCATCGGCCAGCTCCTCGCCGCGCTCGGCGCCGCCAAGATCGACGACCGCACCATCGTGGTCGTCACCGCCGATCACGGCGAGACGCTCTCGACGGCTCACTCCGGGACCAGCGAGCTCGATCACCAGGCGATCCGCTTCCACCACTCGGCGAGCAACTACGAGGAGACCGTCCACGTGCCGCTCCTGGTCGTGCTCCCCGGCGTCATCCCGGCGGGGACGGTGGTGAAGGCGCGCGTGCGCAACACCGACATCGCGCCCACCTTGCTCGACCTCGAGGGGCTCGGGGCGCTGGCGCGGACCAGCGGGATGAGCGGCCTGTCGGTGATGCCGCTGGTGCGCGGCGAGCACGAGGCGGACGAGCGCCCGGTCGTCACTGAAGGGCGGGGGAGCCGCGGCTTTCTCTGGAGCCACTGGCGCCTGGTCACCCGCGAGG
>JAMFST010000257.1 GCA_026225435.1 Labilithrix luteola | reverse complement strand
GGATGCCGGTGGCGATCACGAAATCGTCGCCGCCGTGCTCGCTTCCGTGCGCCACGATCGCCCTCATCGCGGCCACGTAGTCGGGCGCGTAGCCCCAGTCGACGACCGCGGCGAGGTGTCCGAGCTTGAGGACGAAGTGCTCGCCGCGGTTCTTGGCCTCGCGGGCGGCGACGGCGCCGTCGACGATGCGCGAGCTGACGAACCCGCGCGCGCGGTAGCGTGACTCGTGGTTGTACAGGTAGCCGGTGGAGACCCGCAGCCCGCGGGCGCGGTAGCCGCGGCAGACGTGGACGCCGGAGACCTTGGTGATTCCGTAGGCGTCGATGGGCGCGAACACCGTCGTCTCGTCCTGCGTCTCGCTCGTCGTCCCGCTGAACACGTGCGAGGAGGCGGCGTAGAAGACGCTGCACGTCGGGGTGTGCGCCTTCACCGCCTCGAGCGTGTTCACCAGGCCGGTGACGTGGACGGCGAAGCTGCGCGAGAACAGATCGCCGGCGTCCCCGACGCTGCCGCCGGTCTGCCGGTCCTCCGAGGAGTGATGGTAGGCCGCGAGGTAGTGCAGCTCGGTCGGCTGATACTCGCCGACGGCACGCGCGAGCGCGCACGCATCGAGGATATCGACCTCGCCGTCGCGATCGATCCCGCGGAACGTCCCGCCGGTGGCCGCCGCGTTCTCCGCCAGGAGCTTGCCGTCTTGGCCATCGCCTCCGATGACGAGGACGCGCGCGCTCACGGCGCGTTCGCGACCAGCTCGATCTTGGGCAGGGGAAACAGCAGCTTGCCACCGCTGGCCAGGTACTCCTGGTGACGGCGGATCAGGTTGTCGCGGAAGTGCCAGGGGAGGACCAGGTACGCGTCCGGCTTCTTCGCCGCGGCGTCGGCCTCGCTGATGATGGGGATCTCGGTGCCGGGGCAGAAGCGACCGAACTTCTCCTCGTTCACCTCGGCGACGAAGGGGAGCTCCTTCTCCGTGAGCCCGCAGTACTGCAGGACCACGTTCCCCTTGGTGGAGGCGCCCATGCCGAAGACGGTCTTGCCCTGCGCGCGCAGGCCGGACAGCGTCTCGTTGAGCGCCATCTTGTGGTGCTCCACCGCCGTCGCGAACGCCTGGTACGGCTTGAGCGTGTCCATCCCGTCGGCCTTCTCCTTGGCGAGGAGATCGGCGGCGGATTTCGGCAGCTCGTCGGTCTTGCCCGCGCTCTTCTTCTTCACCGTGACGGCGAAGCTGCCGCCGTTGGAGCCATTGAGCTGCACGTCGACGAGCGAGAAGCCGATCTTGTCGGCCATCCACTTGATCTGCTGCAGGCCGTAGTACTCGATGTGCTCGTGGCAGACGGTGTCGTAGGCCAGCTGCGAGAGCATCAGCGGCAGGTAGCTCTGCTCGAAGTGCCAGACGCCGTCGTCCGCCAGCACGTCGTGCACGTGCTGCATGAAGTCGAGGGGCGCCTCGAGGTCGTAGAACATGGCGATCGAGGTGACGATCTTCGCCTTCTTGTTCCCCGCGAGCTTCCTGAAGTTGTCGGCGGTGAAGAAGTCGGCGACCCGCTGGATGTCGTGACGGTAGTACCTGGCGAACTTGGCCGAGGTCGGGTCGATGCCGAGCAGCGTCGCCGAGCCCTCCGGGTAGAACGAGAGCGTGGTGCCGTCGTTGGAGCCGACGTCGAGGATGACGTCGCTCTTGTCGATGGTGACCAGCTTCTTCAGCCCCTCGACCTTCGCCTGGAGGTGCTCGACCATCGAGCGATTGAGCCCCGAGCGGTAGCCGTAGTTCTCGCCGTACATCTCGTTCGGCTCGTAGGAGTGGCGCAGCTGCACCAGGCCGCAGGGGCCGGTACATTTGACCAGATCGAGCGGGCCGGAGGTGACCTTCTGCCCCTTGTGCGTGGGGAAGACGCCGGTGAGCGCCTGGTCGCCGAGCTGGAGGATGGTCTCGAGCGAGGTGCTGCCGCAGACGCGGCACTTCTCGATGGCGGCGTAGGCGGGCTTGCCGGCGGCGGTCAGGGGGATGCTCACGGGACCACCTCGCCAGCCTTGTGCGGCGTCGGGCCGCGCTTGAGCGCCTCGAGATCCGCGTCGACCATCAGCTTCACCAGATCGTGGAATTTCACCTTCGGCTCCCAGCCCAGCTGCTTCTTCGCCTTGCTCGCGTCGCCCAGGAGGGTGTCCACCTCGGACGGGCGGAAGTAGCGCGGGTCGACGCTGACGTACTTCTGCCAGTCGAGCCCCACGTGGCCGAAGGCCACCTCGCAGAACTCCTTCACCGTGTGCATCTCGCCGGTGGCGACGACGTAATCGTCGGCCACGTCCTGCTGGAGCATGCGCCACATCGCCTCGACGTAGTCCTTGGCGTAGCCCCAGTCGCGCTTCGCCTCGAGGTTGCCGAGCGCCAGCTTGTCCTCGCGACCGAGCTTGATGGCGGCCACGGCGCGGGTGATCTTGCGGGTGACGAAGTTCTCTCCGCGGCGCGGGGACTCGTGGTTGAAGAGGATGCCGTTGCAGACGAACATCCCGTAGGCCTCGCGGTAGTTCACCGCGACCGAGTGGGCGTAGACCTTGGCGGCGGCGTAGGGCGAGCGCGGGTAGAAGGGCGTGGTCTCCTTCTGCGGGACCTCGCGGACCAGGCCGTACATCTCCGAGGAGCCCGCCTGGTAGAAGCGGGTGACCAGGCCGGTCTCGCGGATGCCCTCGAGCAGACGGAGCGCGCCGAGTCCGGCCGTCTCCGCGGTGTACTCGGGGATCTCGAAGGAGACCTTCACGTGGCTCTGGGCGCCGAGGTTGTAGATCTCGTCTGGCTTGATCTCGCGGATCAGGCGGTTGACGGAGCTCGCGTCGGTGAGGTCGCCGTAGTGGAGGAAGCGGCGGTCGGAGTGGTCGCCACCGTCGAACAGGTGGTCGATGCGGCCGCGGTTGAGCGAGCTCGAACGACGGACCATCCCGTGGACCTGGTAGCCCTTCTCGTAGAGCAGCTCGGCGAGATAGGAGCCGTCTTGTCCGGTGATGCCCGTGATCAGCGCGCGTTTCATGGCCGGGTGGCTCTTACCACGGGTCGGAGCGCTTTCCATGGGGTTGCCGAGCGCTGGCACAGGCCGTGTGCCACCCCGACAATCGTGTCCGGCCGGGGGGAGCAGGGCCGTTGGATTTCGCCGGCAGGCGCAACGGTAGCGTTCTTGCATCTCCTGTCCCTTTGCATAGCACTGTGTTGGTCGTCCCGTGCCGCGAGTCGACCGCGTTTTTGGCAACCTGCCACCGTGGCGTATTGGGCTGCAGATGATCCACGCATCTGGATCGAACGCGCCT
>JAMFST010000256.1 GCA_026225435.1 Labilithrix luteola | reverse complement strand
GCCCGCCCGGGCGGCGCTCAGCGAGCAGTACATCGCCACCAGCTCACGCGGCCGCTCGCCGGTCGCAGCTCCGACACCCGCGTTCCCAAGCGCACCGTGTTGAACGGGCTCCTCGCGTGCGGCGCCAGCGGCATTCTCCTCCTCGGAGCGGCGCCGGCAGCGAGCCACGAGCTGTCCGCGCTCAGCTTCGCCCTGCTCGTCACCGGACGGCTGCTGCTCGGCTTCGGCGAGAGCTGCTGCGCCACCGGCTGCACCACCTGGGGAATCGGGCGGGTCGGCATGCAGAACAGCGCGCGGGTCATCTCCTGGAACGGGATCGCCACCTACGGCGCGCTCGCCGCTGCAGCACCGCTGGGCGTCGAGCTCACCCGGCGCTTCGGCTTCGGATCGCTCGGCCTGGTCGTCGTGGTCATCGGGGCGCTCGGCGCCTGGATCACCACGCGCGTCGAGGCGGTCGCGGTCGTCGGGGGCGAGCGCATCGCCTTCCGTCAGGTCGTCGCGCTCGTCATGCCCTGCGGCCTCGGGCTCGCCCTCGGATCGGTCGGCTTCGGCTCGATCGCTACCTTCATCACCCTCTTCTACGCGCAGCGCGGCTGGGCGAACGCCGCGCTCACGTTGACCGTCTTCGGCACGCTCTTCGTCGGCACCCGGCTCGTCTTCGCTCGCGGGATCCCCCGCTATGGCGGCTTCCGGGTGGCCATCGTTTCGTTCACGGTCGAGAGCCTCGGGCTGCTCGTGTTGTGGCGCGCCGGCGATCCCCTCGCGGCGCTCGGCGGTGCGGCGCTCGCAGGCGCCGGGTTCGCGTTGATCTTCCCCGCGCTCGGCGTCGAGGCGATCGATCTCGTCCCTGCGGGAAGCCGCGGCGCCGCCCTGTCGGCCTACTCCGTCTTCCTCGACCTCGCGCTCGGAGTGACGGGCCCACTCGCCGGGCTCGTCGCCGGTTCGCTCGGCTACGCGTCGGTGTATTGCGTCGCCGCCGCGGCCGCGGCGCTCGGCGTCGGGCTCACGGTCGGGCTCTGTCTACGGACCTCGCAAGGTGCGAGCCCTCTGCGCCCTTCTGACGCGCCGTGAAGGCCAGCAGCTTCTCACGCCACGGGTCATGCGAGCGGCAGGAAGACGTCGACGACCTGATCGTGCTCGGGGACGTCGGGGAAGAAGCGGACACGCTCGAGGAAGAGCGGGTCGTCGCGCAGCGCCTCGCCGCTCGCCGGCAGCCACGTGCCGTACAGATGATGAAACGCGCGACCGAGCTCCGCGTCGCCGCCGGTCACCCGCAGTCGAGCGCATCGACCGCCGGGTAGTCTCCGCGCGATCACCCCTTGTTCGTTGGGCGTCACGTTCGTGCGCGGCCCGGTGGCGGCGCACAGGTCGAGACGAAAGTCGTCGGGCGGAGTCGTCTCCGGATCGCCGTACAAGACGTTGTACGTCGCGCTCGCGGGGGGCACGAAGCCGCTCGCCTTGCGCCACTCGATGAAGCGCCGGAGGGTCTCGCCCAGCCGCCGCGGATCGCCGCGGTGCTCGAGCGTTGCCACGGGCGTCTCGGGAAAGTCGATGATCTCCACGGTTCGCTTCTCGTCTTTCGTGCTCATGCTGGTCTCCTCGATCTCGCGGAGCCGCCGTTCGCGGGCGTGCCAGGCGTCCCACTGTGGGCGGTCGCGCAGCTCCGATGGTGTCTGTC
>JAMFST010000255.1 GCA_026225435.1 Labilithrix luteola | reverse complement strand
TCAGGTACATGAAGATGAACGAAAGGGCGATGGCCACGAGGAAGCCCATCGCCGCCTTGCCCGCTTCCTTGGTCGCGCCCGCCGGCACCGCGCTGTACGCCGGCGGCATGTGCAGGTCGGCGATGATCTTCACCAGCTGATCGGACACCAGGCTCACGCCGACGCCGGGGGCGACGTTGGAGGTGATGGTGACCTGCCGCTGGCGCGCGAGCCGGTTGATGAGCGAGGGCCCGGTGGTGTCGCGCAGCTTCACGACGGCGGAGAGCGGGACGGTCTGGCCGGTCTTCGTCTTCACCGTCATCGCGGCGATGCCGTCGGGGTCGGCCCGGTACGCGAGATCGGCGCGGGCGCGGACGTCGTAGTCGTTCCCCGCGTCCTCGAAGGTCGACACCTTGAGGCCGCCGACGAGGAGCTCGAGCGCGTTGGCCACGTCGATGACGTCGACACCGAGGCTCGCCGCGCGCTCGCGGTCGACCGAGACCTTCACCTCGGGGTTGCCGACGATGGCGTTGGAGTCGACGTCGACGGCGCCCGGCACCTTGCGGAACCTCTCCAGCACGGTCTGCGTGTAGCGGGTGAGCTGCTGCAGGTCCGGGCCGGTGATGGTGTACTGCACCGCCGCCTGCGAGCCGCCGCCGGCGATCTGCGCCGTCTCCGACACGTCGATGCGCAGGTTCTTCGGCATCTTCGGGACGATCTCGTTCCGGACGCGCCCCATGATGACGTACTGGTCGTCCTTGCGCTCGCCCGGGTCGACGAGCGCGACGAAGATGTTCGCCAGGTTGCGCGTCACCTGCTGGTCGTTGCCGATGGTGACCAGCGTGTGCGCCACGCCCGGCACCTGGCGGATCTGCGCCGCCAGTCGATCGGCGATGAGCCGCGTCTCGATCAGGCTGGTCCCCTCCGGCGCGCGCATGTTCACGTCGAACTCGGCGATGTCGTTGGGCGGGGTGAAGCTCTTGGGGACCGCCGCGGCGAGCGGCGCGCACGAGCCCAGCGTGACGCAGCAGGCGACGACGATGATCCAGCGGTGCTTCATGAAGAAGCGCAGGATGGCCATGTAGACGCGCTCGATCGGCCCGTAGAAGCTGTCGACGAAGCGTTTGAGGCGGGTCTGGTGCGCCGCGCGGCCGTCCTCCGGCGGACCTTCGAGGAGGCGCGCCGAGAGCATCGGCGTCAGGGAGAAGCTGACGATGAGCGAGACGAAGATGGCAAAGGCCATCGTCAGGCCGAAGCTCTTGAGGAAGCGGCCGATGATGCCGCTCATGAAGGCGACGGGGAGGAACACCGCCATGAGCGACAGCGTGGTCGCGAGGACGGCCAGGCCGATGTCGCGCGTGGCCAGGGCGGCGGCGACGAAGGGCTTCTTCTTCTTCTCGTCGATGAAGCGGGAGATGTTCTCGAGCACGACGATGGCGTCGTCGATGACGATTCCGACGGCGAGCGCCAGCGCGAGCAGCGTGATGATGTTGAGCGTGAAGTCCATCGCCCACATGAGCGCGAACGTGCCGATGATGGAGATGGGGATGGCCAGCGCGGCGATCAGCGTGCTGCGCGCGTTCCCCAGGAAGAGGAGCACGACGAGCGCCGCGAGCACCGCGCCGAGCACCAGGTGCTCCTTCACCGCGTCGACGCTGGTGCGGATCGAGCCGGAGTCGTCGCGGACGACGCGCAGCTTGGAGCCCTCGGGGAGCGTCTTCTCGACGGCTTCGAGTCGCGCGCGAATGAGGTCGACGACGGCGACGGTGTTCTGCCCCGACTGCTTGCGGATCGACAGGACGACGCTGGCGACGCCGTCCTCGCTCGCGGCCGTCTTCGGATCCTCGGCGCCGTCCTCCACCCGAGCCACGTCGGAGACGCGGGTGGCGTGAGCCTGCGTCTCGCGCACGACGATGCGCCCGAGCTGCTCGACCGAATCGACCTTCCCTTCGACGCGGAGCGAGATGCTCTTCGGTCCGGTCTCAATCTGCCCGCCGGGGACGGTGAGGTTCTGGCGCGCGAGCGCCCCCTCCACGTCAGTCGCCGTCAAACCGGCGGCCTCCAGCTTGCGCGGGTCGAGCCACACGTTGATCTGCCGCTTCTTGCCGCCGAGGATGGTCAGCTGGCCGACGCCGTTGATGCTCTCGATCTGCCGGCGCACGCGCTTGTCGGCCAGCTCGGTGACGTCGCGCAGGTTGCCCGGCGAGGTCAGCGTCACCAGCATGATGGGCGATGCGTCCGGGTCGACCTTCGAGACGACCGGCGGGTCCATCCCCTTGGGAAGATCCGGCGTCACGTTGTTGATGTGGTCGCGGACCTCCTGCGCGGCGACGTTGATGTCCTTGCCGATGTCGAAGGTGACGATGACCAGCGAGACGCCATCACTCGAGGTGGAACGCAGCTCGTCGACGCCGCTGATGGTGTTGATCGTCCCCTCGATCTTGTCGGTGACGTCGGTCTCCATCTCCTCGGGCGCCGAGCCCTCGAGCGTGGAGGTGATGAGGATGGTCGGCAGGTCCACCTTGGGGAACTGATCGACGCCGAGCGACGTGTAGCCGAAGATCCCGACCACCACGAAGCTGAGCATCAGCACCCAGGTGAAGACGGGCTGGCGAATGCAGAGTGAGGCGAGCCATTGCATGATCGGACTCCCGTCTATTTCCCTGGTGCCTGCGGCGCATCCACGGCCACGCCATCGACGGCGTCGGGACCGGGCTTGATGACCACCTGCTCGTCCTTCTTCACGCCGTCGAGGACGGCGACGCGGTCTCCGACGTGGGCGCCGGTCTGCACGGTCCGCTGCTGCAGGTGCCCGTCGACGACGATGAGCACGGTGGACGTGTTGTCGACCGGCACGATCGAGGTCTGGGGCACCAGCGGCAGCACCTTGTCGCCGGTCTTCAGGTAAGCCGTCAGGAACATGCCGGGGATGAGCACGTGGTCGGAGTTGTCGCCCACCCCTTCGACGACCAGGTCGCGCGTGGTGGTGCGCACCTCCTGCCCGACGTACTTGATGGTCGCCTGGAAGCTCTTGCCGGGGCGGCTCACCGTCTCGAAGGAGAAGGTCACGCCCTGGCCGGCGAAGCCGATCGACGCTTCCGGCACCGTCAGCTGGATGCGCAGCGGATCGTCGACCAGCAGGGTGACCACCTTGGTGTCGCTGTGAACGTAGTCACCCACGCTCACGAAGCGCTCGCCGATGGCGCCGGCGAATGGAGCGCGGATGGCCGCGTCGCCGAGCGCGCGCGCGGAGTCGGCGGCCTTGGCCTGCGCCACTTCTTCCGACGCCGCCTGCGTGGAGCAGGTGGTCCGCTGCTTGTCGTACTCCTGCTTGGTGATGGCGCCGCGGGCGAGCAGCTTGTCGTAGCGGTCGCAATCGGCGCGGTCATTGGCCAGCTGGTCGGCCGCGCTCTTGGCGTTGGCGACGGCCTGCGTCGCGCCGAGCGCCGCCCCGCGCGAATCGAGCTGGGCGAGCAGCTGCCCCACCTTCACGTGATCGCCGCGCTCGACGAAGGTGCGGATGACGCGCCCCTCGGCGTTGGCCGCCAGATCGGTGCGCATGTTCGCCGCGATGGTGCCGGGGACGGTGAGCAGGAGCGGCACCGACTGCTCGGTGATCGCCTGCGTGTCGACGTGGACCTTCTTCTCGTCGGCCTTGGCCGCCTCGGAGGGGGCTTCAGCCTTGTGGCAGCCGGCCGTGGCGCCGAGGCCGAGCAGGGAGGCGATCGCGAAGGTGAATCGAGCTGCGCTCATCGTGAGGTGTCCTCGCCGGCGGCCGGCTGTGCGGAGTCGCGTCCTGAATCGAGCCTGAGAGCGGAGCGCGCGTACGCGAGATCGGCGTCCGCCTGGATGCGCGAGACCTCGGCGTCGAAGGCGTCCTGGCGCGCCTTGAGCAGGTCCAGCTGGGTGGCGACGCCGTTGACGTAGCGGTCCTCGGCGATGGAGGCTGCCAGCTTGGTGGCCTCCACCTGCGCGCGGGCCGAGCGCGACGAGGCGATGTCGGCGCGGATCTGCTGCCAGTCCTTGTAGACGTCGTCCTCGGCGCCGAGCCGCGCCTTCTCCTCGTCGGCGCGCGCTGCCTCGGCAGCGGCGCCCTGAGCGCGCGCTTGCGACGGCAAAGTGGCGTCGAGCTTCCAGGCGGCCTGGAGCTGCAGCAGGTAGTAGTTGCCATGACCGGTGAAGGCGGTGGCGTTGGTGTACTTCTCCGTCGCGTTGCCGGTGAGCGTCGGCCACCAGGCGGCGCCGGCGGCGTCGGCGGTCTTCTCCGCGGCGACGCGGTGCGCGCGGGCGTTGGCCACCGCCGGTGAGCTCTGCGCTCCGGCCATCCAGCCCTGGAGCGGCGCCTCGTCGGTCAGCTCCGCCTCGGGGAACGCGGTCGCCGGATCGGGCGTCACCCCGGTCAGCGAGTAGAGCGACCGCCGCGCGTCGACCACGTTGAGGTCCGCCGCGCTCACGTTCTGCTCCGCCTTGGCCTGGTCGGCGAGCGCGCGCTGGATGTCCAGCTGCGACGCGGTGCCGCTCTCCGCCTTGTCCTGCGAGAGCTTCACGTTGTGGCGGGCCACCTCGAGGTTCTGCGTGGCCGAGCGGAGCACCGCCTCGTACCCGAGGAGCTGGAAGTAGTCGCGGGTGACCGACTTGCGGGTGATACGGGCGGAGTTGGCCGCGCTCGCCTTGGCGCTCTCCAGCGTCGCCTTGGCCGCCTTGCGCTTCTCCCAGTTGCCCACGTTGATGAGCGGCACGTTGAGCACGGCGCTGCCGTCCAGCTGGTTGAACGGCTGGATGGTCAACGTCTGCGTCGAGCTGCCTCCGAGCAACGAGGCGGGGAAGACGACGTCGTATTGGTTGTGGCTATAGGTCCCGGTCAGCTGGATGTTGGGCAGCAGGTTGCCGGTGGTGGTGCTCGCCTCGGCGTCGCGCTGCGCGGCGGTGGCCTGCGCGGAGCGATTGTCCGGATTCCAGGTGCGCGCGTGGTCGACGAAGACGTCGAGCGGCTGGAGCGCATGCGCGGGGCGCGCGAGCAGCAGCGTGCACGACGCGAGGGTGACGCCGATCGCCAGATGGCGACCTGATCGCGCCGCTAGATCGCAACCGAAAGTTGCCATGGTTCGATGGATGCTCCGGTGCCGAAGTGCGTTGCGTGGAAGCGGAAAATGCGAGGTAGAAAAGCGGCAATCACCCGCAGAGAACCCGCGAGAGACAGGTGCGGTGGCCACCTTTCGAGCGCGAAGCGTTCCACGTCACGCCGGATATCGCAACGTGGAGTTGCGAATTATCCTAAGGTGGCCGGCGTCCCATGACGGCCCGAACGTCCCCGAAGCAGGTCCGCGGCGAGCGCCTGGTGGAGAAGGTGTTCGCCAGCGCCGCGGCGGAGATCGCGCGTATCGGTCACCAGCACATCTCCATCGAGGAGGTCGCCGCGCGCGCGGGGGTGAACAAGACGTCCATCTACCGTCGCTGGCCCACGCCCGACCGCCTGGTGCTCGACATGTTCGAGCGCGGCGCCGACGCGAACCACGACCCGCCGGACACGGGCACGTTGCGCGGTGACCTGGTGTCGTACGTGCGCCAGTACGAGGTGATCCGCGGCGATCCGATCACCATGGCCATCGTCCGCATGCACGCCGCGTCGGGCTTCGTGGGGGAGCTGGCCGATCTTCTGCTCAAGATCACCGAGCGCGATCGTACCGACGTCTTGCGCATGTTCGAGCGCGGCGTCGCCCGCGGAGAGCTGCCGCGCGGGGCGAGCCCCGAGCTCGGCTACGATCTGGTCCACGGCGCCCTGATGGAGCTCACGCTCACGCGCTCCGGCGAGGGGCCAGAGGTCCGCGCGGCGCGCAAGGTGGAGCGGCTGGTCGAGGTGATCCTCCTCGGCCTCGCCAGCGTGGCGATGCACGAGGCGACCGGGAAGCGGCGCTCGGTGACGCCGCGCTAGCAACGAAAAGTTGCTCAAAATGTACCGACGACCCCGAGCCCGCCCGGACCGAAGGTCGGTGTGATCTGCAGGCGTGAGGCGCTGGGCGAGCCCGAGGCCGAGCCCGCGTCGAGGTCCGGTGAGGTGAGGCGCGCGTAGGTCCGCCAGGAGGACTCGATCGGGTCCTCGGTGAGGGCGGTGTACGCGCCGCCGGCGAAGAGAGTCCCTCCGACAGCGGCCAGCGCACCGCCGAAGGAGACGCGGTCATCGAGCGTCGCGCTGTCGTTCGGCAGGTGGATGTTCACCACGGCAGCCACCGTCCCGGTCGCGAGGAGGAGGCCGCCGAGGATCATGGCGACGGTGCCCGTACGGGTTCGCGCCTTGCCCGTACGCTCGGCCGCCTGCCACCAGGCCAGCTCCGCCTGATGGAGCGCTTCGGACGGATTTTCGCCTCGTGCGAGCTCGTGCAGGTGGGCCTCGAGCTGCTCGTCGCGGCGGGTCGACGCCAGCGCGAACGACCCGGTAGCGAGCGTGATACCGCCGCCGATGATGAGGCCCGTCCCGGCACCTCCGGCGCCACGAGCCGCTGCGTAGCTTCCGACGCCGATGGAGATTGCGCCGGTCGCGAGGTTGGCGGCGGCCAGCACCGTCGCGCGTCGCTCCGCGGCATCCTCGCTCTCGGTGACGATGCTCTCGAGCGCGCGAAGGCGACTCACGGCGACCGGCTCCTCGGCGTGCGCGAGGCGAGGGAGCGAGAGCCCAGCCATCACGGCGAGCGCCAGGGCGAAGGGCAGGCGGTAGCCGGCGGCGGCGAGCTTCATCGGATGCGCCAAAGCTGACACGAGGGGTCAATCACAGCAACTTAAAGTTGCAATGATGAGGTAGGGTAAGAAGACACCATGGCTTCACGAACGTCACCGACACGCGTGCGCGGCGAGCAGTTCATCGAGAAGGTCTTCCACGCAGCTGCGGCGGAGATGGCGCGCATCGGGCACCAGGACATCTCCATCGAGGAGGTGGCAGCCCGCGCCGGCGTGAACAAGACGTCGATCTACCGCCGCTGGGTGACGCCGGAGCGGCTGGTGATCGACATGTTCGAGCGAGGCTCCGAAGCTCGTCGCGCGGTTTCTGACACGGGATCTCTGCGCCAGGATCTCGTCGACCACCTCACGCGGTACGAGGTGCGGCGGCAGCAGCCGGTGGTGCTCGCCATCATGCGGATGGCCGCGATGTCGGCCTTCCGCGGGGAGCTGGGCGAGCTGGTGAAGAAGTTCGGCGAGCGAGAGCGTCTCGATGTGATGCAGCTGTTCGAACGCGGTATCGCCCGGGGTGAGCTTCCGCGCGGCTCGAACCCGGCGCTGGCCTACGAGCTGACTCACGCGCTCGCTCTCGAGCTCGCGCTGACCGATCGCGTGCCCGGCGACGGCGAAGGGAAGAGCGCGCCTCGCCACGTGGCGACCCTCGTGGAGGTCGTGCTTCTCGGCCTCGCGAACCTCGCCATGCGCGACGCCGGCGCGGATGCGTCGGCGGGACGAAGACGATGACGAGAGACGAACGAGCGTTCTCTCGATGCCTTCGAGCCCTCGTGACATCCGCAAATCGGTCAATCTGACCCATCCGTATTTTCTGCGATTGATCACGAAACAAAAGCGAATCTCCACGTCCGACGGGTACTGGTGATCCGGAAAGGGATCCTCGATAGTCAGGGGGCTGTCACGCGAGTGACGAGTCCCCGTCACCTGCCTCCGCCACCGGAGTTAGCTTTGAACCAAGGCGAACGAGAGAACGTCGCAGGCGACGCGCGCTTGCAGGTCACCGTCGCGCTCCTCCAGGCGACCGTCGACGCGACGGGCGACGGCATCGTGCTCACGGACGAAGCGGGCATGTTCGCCAGCTGCAATCGGCGCTTCCGCGAGATGTGGAACATCCCCGACAGCGTGCAGACGGCGGACGAGCTCGCCGAGCACTACCGCGCCAACACGTTTCATCTGGTCAAGGATCCCGACCTGTTTCACGCCCGACTTCGAGAGATCGTGCTGGGCGAGGTGACCGACAGCGACGACGAGCTGGAGCTGGTCGACGAGCGGATCATCCTGCGCCAGATGCGACTGCGTCGGATCGGCGGCGAGG